>NZ_JBJFHN010000089.1:8346-10387 GCF_051893655.1 Porcipelethomonas sp.
GTTAATTTTATTGATTCATTTAGATAAGGCTCGACAGCTTACTTTTTGAAAAAAAGTAAGACAAAAACTTTCAGACGTGGGTTGATTTTATTGATTCATTTAGATAAGGCTCGACAGCTTACTTTTTGAAAAAAAAGTAAGAGAAAAACTTTCAGACGTGGGTTTCTTTTATTTGTTCCTTTAAATAAGCAAAAAACTTTTTTAACAAAAACAGGTTTATGAATTGGTTAGCTGTACAAAGAGCTTCTGAAGATCCATTGCGGTTACTTCAATATTATCGGGCAGTGATGCCTTATCAGGACTTCCAAGAATATACGCAGTTTTAAGTCCGCCGATAGAATCGCAGCCTATAACTTCTTTTCCCTCAATATATTTATCAATTGCTGCGGCAGAGCCTGAAACGGTATAGCCGGTTTTTAACAGACTGTCCCTTGATTGATTTCTTATAACCTTGCCATCTTTAATAATTATTACATCTTCAATTACCGATGAAACTTCTTCGATAATATGCGTTGAAATTACGCAGCAGAAAGGATTTTCCGCATATTTTTCGATAAGGAATCTGTAAAACAAATCTCTGTGATTTGCGTCCAGACCTAAAACAGGTTCATCTAAAAATACATAAGGCGTATTTACTGACAGAGCAATTATGATTTTATAAATTGAGGTATATCCTGTAGAAAGTGAACGAGGAGTTTTATTAAGCTTCAGACCGAAAGCATCGGAAAGCTTTTTTGCATATTCCATGTCAAAACCCGGATAAAATTCCTGAGTCCATTTAAAAATATCCTTTATTTTCATTTTTTGAGGATAAAGATTGCTTTCATTCATAAGATAAATTTTTCTCAGTGCATGATCATTTTCCTTAGCTGGTTCACCGTCAATAATAACACTTCCGTCAGATGTAAAAAGTCTGTTGGATATAATTTTTAATAATGTTGATTTGCCAGCACCATTTCTTCCGAGAAGTCCGTAAATTCTGCCTTCTTCAAACGTAAGATTTACATTTTCAAGTGCTCTGATTTTTCTAAAATCCTTTGTAATATCTTTGATTTCAATTGCCATAATAATCTCCGTTCCGCCGCATTTGCAGCTGTCTTTCATATTTCTTCTTTATAAAGCATATCAATGATATCTTTTTTTGTAAGTCCCAGACGCTTTGCCTCACTTAGCATTGATTTAATATAATTATCAAAAAAAGCATCTTTTCTCTTTTCTTTAAGCTTTTCCTTTGCACCCTGAGCTACAAACATACCAACACCCCGCTTCTTATATATGATTCCTTCATCTACCAGAATATTTATTCCCTTAAGAGCTGTTGCAGGATTTATCTTATAATTGACAGAAAAATCCGTTATTGAAGGAATCTGACTGTCCTCCTCAAAAGCACCAGTTAAAACTGCGTCTTCAATTCCTTCTGCAATCTGTATAAAAATCGGCTTTTCACTGTCAAAATTTATCTGCATATGTTATGCCTCCTTTCTTATGTGGTTAACTACTCTAGTAACTAACTACAGTCATATAATACCATATCTTTTTTTCTTTGTCAATACCTTTTTTATATTTTTTCCCGACCCTTAGCGGTTGACATTGTACTCTTAAAGATGTATACTTTTAAATATAATACTATTTTAACCTTTATTTAACAATCATCTAACTTTTTTCAAAAAGTAAGGCAAAAACTTTTATTTCGATTTTCATCGACTGTATATTTTAATTAATTCACGAAGATTTACTTCATAGAGAATTTAAATAAGGCTCGACAGCTTACTTTGTAGGGGCGAGCATTGCTCGCCCTTCTGTTACTTTCTTGTGGCAACAAGAAAGTAACAAAGAAATGCTTACATTACTTTCTTTTCATGTGAAAAGAAAGTAAAACAAAGAAAAAACTTTATCCGTCACCTTGTAGCTGAACTAATTATTCTCGACCTAAAAGGCAAGAAGTTTCAGACGAGGCTTACTTTTATGAATTTTTGTAAATAAGGATCGACAATTTATTTGAATGGAAACATTTATTTTAAGAAAGCTCCCATCAAGATGA
>NZ_JBJFHN010000090.1:0-10335 GCF_051893655.1 Porcipelethomonas sp.
ATACATCATTATCATTGTTGTTGAAATAATTTCTGTTGGCTTCTGCTGATGTCCCAGGATTACCGATATAATGTACAGCAATCTTCGTTGTTTTCGTTCTCTTTGTATACGGGCGGTTTTTTGTGATGTGCATATTTTTGATATTCATAATTATTTTTCTCCTTTATTTTTTTCATCAATTTTTTCTTTAGTACTTTTCAAAAGATTTGCAATCCATTTTGGCATTATACCCGGATTACAGGCATAAAGATTCTCACAAATTGAAATGCTTTCATTCAGTACTATGTACGCACCTATTATAAGTCCGAAAGGCAATGCAAAAGGCAGTTCAACTGATACGATTTTTTCCAGTACTCCTGCAATAAAATAATCAAGGAACACACCGAAGAAAAGTGCTGCAAGCAGTGAAATTTTCTTCCAGAATCCTTTATAACCTTTTTGTGAAGATATTGGTATACCTGTCACTTTGCACTTTACAAGTCCGGTTACAAAGTCCATAACGATTCCGATAACAACGAACGAAAGTATCAGCCCGTACTGCTTTGCTGCTGTGGCAATTAAACCACAAATGACTGATATCAGATATTTAAATTTTCCGGTCATTTAATCACCCCCTTTCACTAATGGGGCAATTTAACCGTTTTTTTGCATAAAAATATGCAAATAAGAAAAAAATTATAAAAAAATCCTTCCATGAAAAAATCATAGAAGGATTTTTATTTTATCTGCAGCATTCAGTTATTATATCTGATGCTTTTTCAGTTCCCAAAGCGCTGCTGTTAATTATAAGGTCATAGTTTGTCATTTCTTTCCAATCATTTCCGAAATTCATTTTATAATAATTACTTCGTCTTTTATCACATTTTTTCAGAATACTTCTGACTTCGGAGTTATCAAATCCATATACCTCACATGCTCTTTTTATTCTGCTTTCCATATCACTATGAACAAAAACCTTGAGAACATCTTTTCTGTCCTTAATAGCAAATGCAGCACTTCTTCCGACAAACACTGCCGGACCCTCAGACGCAAATTTTCTTATAATATCAATTTCATCTGCATTAAGCTTTTCCGCAGCAGTTGCACTTCCCATTGAACCATTTGTAATTCCGGACATTTTATAAAGCGAATACAAAAAGCTTCCTGAAGTATTTTCTTCCAGTTCCTCAAGATATTCTACTGAAACATTTTCACGCTTTGCTGCCTTTTCAAGTATCTCACGTCCATAGCACGGTATATTAAGCTTTTTTGCAGTAAGCATACCAATTTCCTGTCCGCCGCTCGCAAATTCCCTTTCAATTACTACGTAATTATATTTCATTTTTGTTCACTCCTTATGATGCCTTTTCAAACTGACTGTTATAAAGCTCTGCATAAAATCCTCCCTTTGCCAGAAGGTCTTTATGATTACCGCTTTCAATAATATCTCCGTCCTTCATTACAAGAATCAGATCGGCATTTTTAATAGTAGAAAGTCTGTGAGCAATAACAAATGAGGTTCTTCCCTCGGTAAGTTTATCCATAGCTTCCTGAATCTGGATTTCAGTTCTGGTATCAACAGAGCTTGTAGCTTCGTCAAGAATGAGGAGCGGAGCGTTTTCGATCATAGCTCTTGCAATGGTAATAAGCTGTTTCTGACCTGCTGAAAGATTTGCCTTGTCATTGAGTACTGTATCATAACCGTTTGGCAGAGTTTTTATAAAATGGTCTATTCCCACAGCCTTGCATGCACGGTCAATTTCTTCATCAGTAACACCAGTTTTACTGTATACTATATTTTCCCTGATAGTTCCCTCGAACAGCCATGTATCCTGCAAAACCATACAGAACAGGTCATGAACATTCTGTCTTGTCAGCTGACTGGTAGGAATACCGTCAATTAAAATTTCACCGGCATTAAGCTCATAAAAACGCATAAGCAGATTTACCATAGTAGTCTTTCCCGCACCGGTAGGTCCGACAATAGCAATTTTCTGACCTGCTTTTGCATGTGCTGAAAAATTATGAATAATTGTTTTGTTTTTGTCATATCCGAATTTTACATTTTTAAATTCTACATCACCCTTGGTATCAGCAATGCTTAAAACAGTGGTCTTGCTGCTTTCATCTTCCATTTCCTTTTCAGAAAGAAATTCAAATACTCGTTCTGCAGCTGCTGCAGTTGACTGAAGACTGGTAGCAGCCTGAGCGATCTGTGAAAGCGGATTAGTAAACAAACGAATATAAATCATAAATGCAACAATTACACCGAATGTAATTTTATCATGCATACATAAAGCCGCACCAACTACACATACTGCCACATAGCCAAAATTTCCAATAAAGTTCATCAAAGGCATCATAAGACCTGACATAAACTGTGACTTCCACGCACTGTCATAGAGCTTATCATTAATTTCTTCAAATTCATCAGTTGCCTTTTCAACGCCGTTATATACCTTAACTACATTGTGACCTGAATATATTTCTTCAATATGACCGTTAATGCGTCCAAGTTCACTTTGCTGTCTTATAAAATGTTTCTGTGACTTTGACATTATAAACATCATTATTGCAAAACCTATAATTGTTGTCAGTACAGCAGTTGAAGCCATGATCCAGTTTGTAACATACATCATAACAAGAGAGCCTAAAAACATTGTTACAGCACTTACCAGAGTTCCCACGCTCTGATTCATAGTCTGACCTATCATATCAACATCGTTTGTAACACGGCTTAAAACATCACCTATACTGGTTTTGTTGTAATAATCCAGAGGAACCTTATTAATTTTGTCTGAAATTCCGGTTCTCAGATTTTTTGTAACCTTCTGAGTTACTGTAGCCATTATAAAGCCCTGAATATAATTAAAAATAAATCCCAGTGCATATAAAACCACAAGTACAAAAGCAATATCCTCAACAGCGCCAATATCAATTCCAGTCATAAGACCATCCTTTATGATATCGGTCATATCCTGAAGCTTGTTAGGACCAATAAGCGAAAATATTGAAGCAGCAATTGCAAGTATAATGGCAATTGCTATAGCAGGAAAATATGATTTACAATAAACCACAAGATTTCCAAGGGACTTTTTTAAATCCTTAGGCTTTTCCCCTGCTGCCATTCTTCCGCCGGGACCACGGCGATTATTAGGTTTATTCATTTTCCAGTTCCTCCTTTGAAAGCTGAGAAAGTGCAATCTGACGATATACCTCGCAGTTTTTCAGCAGTTCCTCATGAGTTCCCTTGCCTGCCATTTCACCCTGTTCAAGAACGATAATACAGTCAGCGTCCTTTATGGTACCAATTCTCTGAGCTACAATAAGACTGGTTGTTCCGGCAGTTTCCTTTTTCAGTTCTGAACGAAGAATACGGTCTGTTTTATAGTCAAGAGCGGAGAAGGAATCATCAAAAATATAAATTTCAGGCTTTCTGCATACTGCTCTTGCAATGGCAAGTCTTTGCTTCTGACCTCCGGATATATTGCTTCCTCCCTGAGAAATAGCACCATCATACTGGTTTTCCATTTTTTCAACAAATTCAGTACCCTGAGCAATTTTAACTGCCTTCTTGACATCATCTGCGGTATATTCCTCTGAACTTCCGTTATCACCGTATGCAACATTTGAATTTACAGTACCGCTGAACATAACAGCTTTCTGCGGAACATATCCCAGCTTATTGTTAAGAGTTTCAATATCATAATCCTTTACATTTACACCGTCTACAAGGACCTCGCCTTCAGTAGCGTCATAAAATCTCGGAATAAGATTTATCAGTGTACTTTTTCCGCTTCCCGTAGAACCAATAAATGCAATTGTATCACCTTTCTTAGCTTTAAAGCTTATGTTTTTCAGTACATAATCTGAAGCGTCAGGATATTTAAAGCTTACATTTCTAAATTCAATTGTTCCGGTTTCAGAAGATTTTGTTTCCTTTACTTTTCCGTTAATGATTTTAGGAGTTGTTTCCAGAACTTCATTTATTCTGTTTGCTGCAACAATTGCTCTCGGCATCATGATAAATATCATAACAAGCATCATAAACGCCATAACTACCTGAATTGCATAAGATGTAAATACTGTCATATCTGCAAACAGACCAACCTTATTCTGTATATCAACAGCATCATTTATAAGATACGCACCAACCCAGTAAATAGCCAGTGACAGACCACTCATGATCATATTCATTCCCGGCATCATTACTGACATTATTCTTGAAGTAAAGAGTTGTGTAGAAGTAAGCTTGTTATTGGATTTTTCAAACTTTTTCTCCTGATAGTCCTCTGCATTATATGCTCTTACAACTCTTATACCAGTAAGATTTTCACGGGTTACACGGTTAAGATCATCAGTCAGGTACTGAATAATCTTAAACTTCGGCATAGCAAATAAAACTACTACCATAATTATGCAAAGCATTACAGCAACTGCTCCGGCGGTTACAGCTGTCCACTGCCAGCTTTTGTCTACAATTTTCATTATTGCCCAAACTGCAAGAATAGGAGCCTTTATAATTGCCTGCAAGCCCATAGCAATTGCCATCTGCACCTGAGTTATATCATTTGTAGAACGTGTAATAAGGCTTGCTGTAGAAAATCCGTTAATTTCCTCCATTGAAAATGACGCAACCTTTGAAAACATCATAGAACGCAGACGTTTTGCAACTCCCGCAGCAATTTTTGCGGCAAAAAATCCAACTATACATGACATTAACACACTTCCCAGAGCACACAAAAGCATTTTTGCTCCAGCTGTCAGAATATCTGACATTTTACTGCCCTCCGTCATTACAAATGTAGTAATGTCAGACATATAATCCGGGAGTCTCAGATCAAGCCATACCTGACCTACTATAAAAACAAGACTGCCCAGAACCATCAGCCATTCTTTTTTTCGAAGATACCTGAATACTTTAAGCATTTTATCATTCTCCTTTTTCCAAAATAAGCAGCTGCTACTCAAAATTTTTTCTGATTTTTTTCAGTATACTTCTGAAATTTTCTATTTCCTCATCACTCAGATTTTCAAACGCCCTTTCGCACATACTGTCAAAATTTTCATCCATCATTTTCTGAATTTCCAGTGCCTTGGGCGTCAGTACAAGCTTTTTAAGCCTTGCGTCATAATCAACTCCCTCTCTGCGTACAAGATCTTTTTGCTCCATTAATTTCAGTATTTTTGAAATTGTCGAACGTCTTACAGAAAATGCCTCCTCAAGATCACGCTGAAAAATATCACGGTCACGGTTCTCAATCATATACGCAATAACCCAACCGTTTGTACCGGTCTGCTTGTCAGCATATTTTTTAGCATTTGAAGCGTCCGTATAACGTCTTAAAACATTTGTAAGCGTTATAAATTCCAATAAAATTTCCCTTTTATCATTCACAGGTTATTGCCGCACCGCCCTTTCATAATTAGTTAGCTTGCTAACTGTAAGCTTGCTAACCATTATATCATTATGATCTTTTTTTGTCAAGTCCTACAATGTTAATTTAAATTTTTTGTTATATTCGCACAAAACTCTTAAGTGTTTACAAACCCTTTTTTATTTTGGTATATAATCATATAAAATTTTACAGAAAATTTTCACAATAATCACTTTGATTTCATTTGAATATAGTATAATAAAAAATATTTTTAAGTGTAATCAGGTGAAAACAAATGACAATAATTGCTTTGGGAGAAAAACTTGAAAAAATCGAACCTGAAAAACTGGAAATGGATGACCGTCCGTCAGTAATCATTTCAGATTTTCTGCATGCTCAGGACGCAATGAAGCTTGCAAAGATAGATTATGAGGGAGACATAAATGTGTCTGATATAAGCTTCTGTAAAATCGAAACTCATCAGGAATGTGTAGCAGGATCTTTTTGTATACCAAAACTTCTTGACATACTGGGAAGCCGTTATAAAATAATGTTTTTCATAAATAAAAAACATATTGTCATTATTGATGATGAAAATTTTTCTCAAAGAATTATTATGCATATTCAGCAAAGTAAATGCAATCAGGGGGATACAAAAGAACGATTTTTATATAATTACATGACTCAGTTTATGAACAGAGATCTGGAGCTTCTGGGACTGCATGAGAAAAAAATCATGACACTGGAAGAAAGTGTTATGAACGGCAATACAGATGATGAATTTCAGAATGAGATGATGCCTGTACGCAGAGAACTGCTGATTCTGAGAAGCTATTATGATGAACTTATGGATATGGGCATGGAACTTGAACAGAATGAAAACCATATTTTTGATGATATGCAGCTTAAGTATTTTGGTATTATTGCAGACCGTGCAGATAGACTTATGGGCAGAACGGCACAGCTTCTTGAATATTCCCAGCAGGTACGTGAATCTTATCAGGCTCAGGTTGATTCAAAACAAAATAAAAATATGCAGTTCCTGACTGTAATATCAACGATTTTTTTCCCTCTTACACTTATCACAGGATGGTACGGAATGAATTTCAGTAATATGCCGGAACTGGAGCATGGGTACCCGGCTATTATAGTGCTTAGTATAATAGTAGTAATAATTTGTATTATAGTATTTAAAAAGAAAAAAATGCTTTAAAATTTATAAATTACTGTTGTAAAAACAGTAAAAAGGAGCTTTTATCAACCCAAAAGCTCCTCCTATTTTATAATTTATACATAATCATTCTACTACTGCTACTGAATAGTTATCATAAGTATAAATAACTTTAGCAAAAATATTAATAGTATTTATATTATAATTATCAAATATATAAATCCCCTTTGAACCGCTGCCAAGGGCATTAATATCGAATACATAATTATTATATGAATTTACCATCTGAAACTGTGACTGCGGATTACTATATGAAACCGTATCAAGAAAATCATAAGGCGATGGCTGAGTATAAAATAATGTATAAATATACGGCATATTCACATTTGCGGATACATAAATTGTTTCCCCATTTTGGCAAAGCTCATCTGCTTTAAAAATAGCATCTCCAAATGATTCATAAAATTCATTTCCGATTTCCGTTCTGTAAGATTCGCTGAAATATTGTGAAGTAAATCCAGCAAAGCATATTGCATAAGATACGGCAAATGCCAGAATCTGTGACCTTTTATGGGACAGTTCACATATACCCACAGCTGTAAATATAATCATAGGTAGATATATTGCATTAACTCTGTTTATATTAGGCTCTTTATAATATAGGAATAAAAGCATAGAGCATACAAATGCATTTATCATTATAAATGAAAATGGTGTTCGTTTTCTGATGGTCTGAATAATTCCATATATACAAAACGGTAAAGAAATAACATAAATACATCCGTAAAACGGAAATGAATTTCTTGTATATCCATCAACCTGCATTATAACATTATTAATAATATTATCCAGTATAATTTTTAATGTAACTCCTGACATTGAGGAAATTCTTTCTCCGTATGTATGAGGTATAGATATAAAACCCAGCTGTATACTGTCAAGACCAAAAAGATTGATAATCACAAATAAATAAATCGGTGCAGCAAAAACGAGAAAAACAGCAGCGGCGATAATACAGGTTTTCAATGGAATTAACTTTTTTGCAATAATATAAATAAAACTGAACAGACAAAAAAGAGTTATAACAAGATATGACGAACCATATGAATACATTGACAGTGCAAATAAAACTGCTGCTAAATATAAAAATCTTTTATTTTCCAGAGCCGCTGTAAATGCCCATATGGAAAGAATAAACATTGCCGGAAACAGATTTGATTCAAGTCCCCAGCGGCTCAGCATGATATTCCATGGAGCTATAGCAGTTAAAGCCATTCCGATTATTCCTGCTTTGAAACCCATAAATTTTTTCAGCATAAAAAATATTGCTATTATTGTCAAAAGTGAAAAAATAAGATTTACAATTCTAATCGAAAAAACATTTAATCCGAATATTGCTACAAACGGCATTGAAAGATAAGCATACAAAGCATTCTGCCCACTTCCCCACGCTATAAAATGCACAGGAAATGAATAACCATTTCTATCAATTCCATATTTCAGCAATGCCCATGTATCATAGCCGATAGAAGCTTCATCCTGATTTAGTCCGGCAGGATGCGACACAAATAATATGCTTCGTATTAATATACCGATAATTAATACAACAAAAAACAGTATATGTTTTTTGTATTTATCCAATAATGTTTTTATGTTCATTACGTCCTCCTGATTAAAATTAAGCTATTGTAATTATATTGTACAATTAAATTTTTGTCAAGTATTTTCGGTAATATAGCACACATTGATATAATCTGAGTTTATTCATACATTTTTGATTGACATAATTGCCGGATTATGTTAGAATAAAATATAAAAGAATGCAGTTTCAGACAAAATTTTAATTAATACCGCATACAAAAATCGGTCAGCTTTAAGGAGCAAAAAAATGGCAGGAAAAAAAGATATTAACTATATATGGACGGATAAAAAAAGAACCATATTTGGTCTTCCTTTATCATTCACAAGATATTTTCTTACGGAAACAAAATTTATTACAAGAACAGGCTTTCTGAATCTTGAGGAAGATGAACTGGATCTGTATACTGTAACAGACAAAAAACTTGTTTTGCCTTTGGGACAGAGAATATTCAAATGCGGAACGATTGTTCTTTATGTTGTGGATACTGATACACCGGTCAAGGAAATAAAAGCGGTTAAAGCTCCAAGAAAGGTTCTGGAGCTTCTTGACAAACATATAAATATCCAGAGAGACCGCTACAGAACACGGGGACGTGATCTGATAGGCGGAAATATGTATGAACAAGACCATTACTGTGATGACAGCTGCTGTCATGATGATTGTGATAATTAATAAAATTGTAATTAAAGAGATGTGAAAAAATGCTTGATTTTATAACGGAAAAGACAACATGCTGGGAAAGACTTCAGAAGGAAACCAAGCCTGTTTATATTTATGGTATGGGCGACGGAGCCATGAAAATTATGTCTGTATTTAAAAAATACGGCATAAAAACTTCCGGAATTTTTGCCAGTGATGATTTTGTCAGAGGTCATTATTTTGAAGGTTTTAAAGTACTTAAATTATCAGAAGTAGAAGAAAAAGAAGAAGATTTTGTTGTTGTTCTGGCTTTCGCCGCCGGATACGAGGAACTTGTTAACAGAATCAAGGATATCAGCCGCAGACATACTCTGTATGTACCGGACGTTCCCGTTATAGGAACTGGTCTGTTTACTTATGACTATTGCGTGGAACATGCTCAAGAACTTGAAGCAGTATATAATCTGCTAGAAGATGATTTTTCAAAAAAAGTATACGGATCTATACTGGACTTTAAAATCAGCGGTGATATAAAGCATCTGGAAAATATTACTTCAACCAAAATTGAAATATACAAAGATATTATCAAGCCTAATTTAAATGAACATTATGTTGATCTGGGAGCATATAACGGAGATACAATAAAAGAGCTTCTGGAAATCACCAGAAATAAGTATGTAAAAATTTATGCTGTTGAACCAGACCGTAAAAACTTTAAAAAGCTTACAAAATATGTTAATGAAAAGGAACATATTTACGCATATAATAATGCGGCATGGTGTATAGATACTCAGTTGCCGTTTTCTTCAAAATCCGGAAGACAGTCTTCACTTTCCAATATGGGTACAAAATACATTGAAGCCAGATCGGTTGACAGTATTCTGGAAGGCAGAGAGGCAACACTTATAAAAATGGATGTTGAGGGTGCAGAGCGTGAAGCTTTGTGGGGTGCGTGCCAGACTATTTCAAGGTACAATCCAAGGCTTATGGTTGCTTTGTATCACAGAAATGAAGACATTTTTGAACTTCCTCTTCTGGTACACAAACTGAATCCAAAATATAAACTGTATATAAGACATCAGCTTTATATACCTGCGTGGGAAACAAATCTTTATGCTGTTATGAAATAATAAATCAGGGTAGCTTTATTAAAGCATGATGAAAAAATTTGTGTAAGTAAGTTTCAATGATATTCGGCTTAACAATCACTTAATCAGGAAAGATTACGATAAGGTGCAGACCTTTTAAAGGTGTGGGATTCCACTCTCCACAGCGAAACACACCCTCATCACAGGCAGCTTGACGGACAGGTAAGAGAACTTGACGAGGATTTCGAGATTGACGGTCTGACAGTGGATTCACCCGGGCATTTTGGAACGCCTTCCGAGGACTGCCGGTGCAGAGATGTGCAGTACTTATAAAGCCACGCTGGGACGTTGACGGCTCATTTACAAAGCGTAACAATGAAACAGGAGAACTCCTTGAATTTGCAGATGTCAAAAGCTATGGGGAGTTTAAGGAAAGGT
>NZ_JBJFHN010000091.1:0-41069 GCF_051893655.1 Porcipelethomonas sp.
GCTGCGGCAATTGCAAAGTTCTTAGCAACAGGTAAAAAATAATTTTCAGAACGCCTCCGAAAGGGGCGTTTTGGTTTGATAAGAGAGTTTAAAGCAGTGTGCATCTTTTTTATTGCACCATGCTGTAAACTGTGGTATAATTATAAAAATATCCGGCAAATGAGAGGTGCATCAAAACGGGAATTCTGCTTAATCCGGATAATATAGATTTTCAGGAAGCATTGAACTCTGAAATTTACGTTGACAAAACAGAACTTTTTCAATTTAAGGAGGACAAATGAAGAAATTCGTATTGATATTTATGACAGTATCCCTTTTGTTTACGGGATGTTCTGATGACGGAGAAAAGAAAACAGAAAGTATAAAAGAGACTGTGTCTTCGGCTGCGGAATTATCCACGAATGAAAGTATAACGTCCGAAACAGTGCAGACAACTTCCAAAATAACGACGCCTGACTTTGTTTCTGATTCTTCACAAAAGAATGATACAGATGCAGAGGAAAATCAGGTAAATACGCCCGTATCGGATGGGGGACTGCCAGTTATAGGCGGGGATGAAAATTCAGGTGATAAACCATCAGTAACAGATAATCCTTCGTTCTCTGAAAATTACCAGACAACTACAACTGTTATCACAAATGCTCCTTCATCCGGAGAGAAACAGCAGACAACTACGACGACTCAAAATACCGAAGGCGTTATCGAACTGCCGATAATTCCGGTGAAGTGATTTAAGGCAAAAAGTTGTGATATTATCATGTCCACTATAATATTCGGTATAAAGTATTTCTTTCAATTAATATATTTCCTCTATTCACTCAGCTTTTTTGCTGGATGCTTTTGTCAGTGTGGAAATGGCAAGAGAACGATCCATTTTTCTTCCATAATTGTAACCGATGATTTTTCTCGTACAAACATCCAGAACGCTCCCAAGATAAGTCCATCCATGCTTCACGGTGTGAATATATGTAATATCTGAAAGCAATATCTGATTTGGTTTGAGCATAAAAATAGAATAGAATATATAGTATGCACTGATAGAATAATTATACCAGTATATATAAATGTTTATTAAAAAGAAAGAAGGATAAATATGATTATCAAATATATAGCCGGTCCGGTAATCGGTTCAGTAATAGGGTACTTTACCAATTTTATTGCAGTTAAAATGTTGTTTCACCCCAGAAGGGAAGTAAGAGTATTTGGTTATAAACTACCGTTTACTCCCGGAGCAATACCCAAAGGAAAATCAAGACTGGCAAAATCTGTCGGGGATGCAGTGGGAAACAATCTTATAACACAGTCGGATATTGAAAACAAATTGCTGAGTGATGAACTTGCCGATAAAATTGCTGACATGATACTGGATAAGCTGTCAATATCCGTAAATGACCTTTTCGGCGGACTGCCGGATATTACGGAGGAAGATGCCGACAGCAGGAAAAAAGTATTTTCACACAGTATTGCAAAATACATAGCGGAGGCAGTTTCACAGGCAGATATATCCGGCGTTCTCGTTGAAAAAGCTCCGGGAATTATAAAATCAAAACTTAATAACCCAATGATAGCAATGTTCCTGACTGATGAACTGCTTCAGTCTGTACTTGCTCCGGTGGGTGCTGAGATACAGTCATATATTGCGGAACACGGGGAAGAGTTTATTGCGCCATACGTTGAACAAAAGCTGACGGATTCCGGTGAAAAACCTCTTGCCGATATCATAGAGGAATTTGGAATTGACAGGGAACAGCTTAAGAAGACTATTGCTGCATTGTACAAAAAGGCTGTATCGGGCTGTGCAGAAAACCTTATGAACTGGCTTGATCTGAGCAGTATTGTTGAAGATAAAATAAATGAAATGGATGCAGATGAGCTTGAGACCCTTGTTATGAGCGTTATGAAAAAAGAGTTTAAAACAATAGTAAATCTCGGTGCATTAATTGGCTTTGTACTTGGACTTTTGAATATATTTTTCTGAGATGAGGTGTTTTTATAAGGGGAATGTGTCAGAAAAATTCATCCGGATGATAATGACAGGTGCAGATATTACAGTATACGCAATTCAGTCAAAGTAACGGTAAATAGTTACTTTGACTGGATTATTTTTGTATACCTACTTATATAGTTTTCCTTAAACTATAAATTTATTTGTATTGAAGTGAAATAAACACATTGCATTTTTTTTGAAAAATTATGTTAAACTTATCTAAAAATAAGAAACCTTTAAGGTTAATATGATATAATTAAAATATAAAAAGAAAGAGCAGACGATTATAACATTTTTATCCGGATATGTATTTGATGAAAATTATTTTAAGGATTTATTTGCTTTTACTTTAATACGTTTGTCTTTCGGAAGGGAGGAGAAATTTCTTTACAAAAATTATTAAACACATGTATTTTTGCAGTAAACTTGCTCTTGCTGCAAAAATACATACATTAAAAAGAATAAGAAACTATATAAAAAAATCTGATCAAAGGAGGAAGCTTCCCAGAAATGCATTTTTAATAATGCATTGGGGCAGCAAAAATATTATGATAAAGAAAAAAATTACAAGTTTTATTTCAGCTGCCGCTATTGTTATCGCATCTGTTCCGGCTATCACATCAGATGTTGATACCACTGTTTCAACAACTGTTTACGCGTCAGAAGAATACTCCGTACCAAACCTGAATATTGCAGGCAAAAAGATTCCCGATACTGAAAGTTTTCATTTTGTAAATGATATGGGTGCAGGTTTTAACCTTGGAAACACATTTGAGGCTATCGACAATGCCGGTGCGGTTGAGGGAGATGCAAATATGTACCTTGAAACAAGCTGGCTCAGTGATGGCGAAGCTGGTGTGACTACTACCGAAACTATTGATGCAATTAAAAATGCTGGTTTCAAGACTGTACGTATTCCTGTTTCATGGCACAATCACCTTGACTCCGATTTTAATATTAACGAGGATTGGCTTGGAAAAGTAAGCAGTATTGTAAACTACGCTCTTTCACAGGATATGTATGTTATTCTTAATATACATCATGACTGTGAAAAATCTTCTGGATTTACAAGTCCTGACTATGACCCGGAATGGGCAACTGGAAACAAGGATTGCTATATTTATCCGGATAATGAACATCTTGAATCTTCCGTAAAATATGTTACCAGAATATGGGAACAACTTAGCGAAAAATTTAAAGATTGTGATAATCATCTTATTTTTGAAACCATGAATGAACCACGTCAGGTGGGAAACATTCATGAATGGTGGTATGCTGATGATGACTGCTGCCATGAAGCATTAGAATGCATAACACAAATTAATCAGGCTGCTGTTGATGCTATCAGAAAATCCGGCGGAAACAACAGCGATCGTTATATAATGGTTCCGGCAACATCAGCCAAAGCTGAGGCAGCGATGCAGAGTAAGTATTTCCAGATGCCGGAAGATTCTGCCAAAGACAGACTTATTCTTTCAGTCCATGCCTATGAACCTTTTGATTTTTCTATGGACAAAACAAGTGAAGGTGCACCAACTGAATTTACTGATGCAATGAAAAAATCTCTTGATGATATGTTCGATACACTATATGTGGCGTTTATCCAGCAGAATATACCTGTTGTAATCGGTGAATTCGGTGCAACAAACAGAGATAATACACAGGCGAGAACAAATCATGCAGCATACTATTATGCTGCTGCGAGAGCAAGAGGAATAACCTGCTGCATGTGGGATAATTCTAATGCTGAGGGTGATAATGAGGCTTATCGCTTTCTTGACAGAACCAATAAAGAATTTATTTATGATTCAATTGCAGAGGCAGCTGAAAAATATGGTGCACCAAGAAAAACTTTCTCAGGCGGCGGTGTAGATGGTGTTGTAGTTAACAGTAATTGCACACTTTATCCTGACGGAAAAGTTATGTTTCCATCAGCAGTCGGCGAAAAGGCAGAGATATATTTTGACATTGATACAACAAAATCGCTATGTGGCGGCGGTGCACTTTGTTTCAATCTGAATGTGGATGGAAAGGGATACTGGATAGGTTATCCTTTCAGAGCTGGTGTCGAGTGGGATTCTAGCCAGAATAAAAATATGCCTGTTCCTTATACAGTTGATCTGACTGCACTTTCAGAAATGAATGCTGTATGCTGGTCTGAAAACAGACAGGTTACCGATTATACCGAGCTTGAAAAGCTTTCAAAAATTTGTCAGGAAAGTACAAGTGCAGAAATCCAGATTTGGTGGTCTCTTGATTTAAACTGGGGTGACAGACCTGATTCATCGGTTACAGCTGGCAAATCAGAGTCTGAAGTGTCAGAGCTTAAAGCGGCAGCAGCTAAAGAATGTATTGCAGTAATAAATGTCAGACCAATGAATCTACCACTTGATACAAACATGGGATGCGGTTCATGGAACAGCGCATCATCAGAAGAATATACTGTTGATGATATTTCCAATTTCCAGTCCTTCCTTGTAAAGAAAAATACATTAGATTTAAACGAAAAAAATTATGATCTTAATAATGATGGAGCATTGAATGTAATTGATTTATGTATTATGAAACGTCAGTATGAAAACAAACAGAATGAAGGAAGACCTGTTATTGAAGGTGAAAAAGGCGTGGTTTCGATTAAAGATAATAAAATCACATTTCAACATGGAATAGGCAGCGAAATGATTCTTGAAGTAGAGCATAATGATTGTGTAGGCGGCGGAGGATGTATTTCATTCATTGAAACGGTTGATGATAATGAATACTGGGTTGCTTATGAATGGCAGACAAATGAAACGGGAGTAGTCAAGATTGATATGACAACTCCGGATCAGGTTACTTTAAATGATGTAAAGGTTGAAGAAAGCCAAAATTCGGAAATTTATAAAAAGCTGGGTGAATTGTGCATGCAGGAAAAGGAAGCTAATTTGTTTTACTGGTGGGCAGCTCAGAGCTGGGGTAACAATTATCCTGATGGTACAGATCTTACAAAATATCTGACTGTAAGGTCAGCACATATCACATCTCCTTTAACCTGATAAAAATTACTTTCTTCTTGATTTCATTTTAAAATCGGGATCCTCTCTATATATATATTTGTAAAATGCACACCTTATTTAAGGTGTGCGTTTTATTAGAACAAGTTACTATATCATGTATATAGTTGAATAACAATAAAAAATATGATATAATTATTTTTATAGGAGCTGATGTGTATGCGTATACTTATCGTGGAAGATGAAAAAGATCTGGCTATGATTTTATGTGAAGCAGTTAAAATGGAAGGATATTATGCAGATGTTGCATATAATGGTACAGATGGTCTGTATAATGCTCTGTCAGGGATATATGACCTGATAATTCTTGATATTATGCTGCCTGAAATGGATGGTATAAAGGTGTTGTCGGAAATACGTAAAAATAACATAGATACGCCTGTAATAATGCTTACAGCTAAATCTACAATACAAGACAGAGTTAAAGGTCTTGATACAGGTGCTGATGATTATCTTACCAAGCCGTTTGATATAACCGAGCTTATGGCAAGAATACGTGCTCTTTCAAGACGCAGAGAAAAAGTAATCGTTGATGAACGAATGAAATATGGAAACATTTTTCTTGACAGGGAAACGTATGAGCTTTGCAGAGAAGAACAGCGCATAAAGCTTACCAAAAAGGAATATGACATCATGGAGATTCTAATGCTTAATAAAGGAAAAGCTGTTCCAAAAGAAAATTTAATTACTAAAATATGGGGTTATGATGCAGATGTAGAATTTAATTCTGTGGAAGTGTATGTTTCATTTCTGAGAAAAAAACTGAATCTTCTGGAATCATCTGTATATATTGATACTATTCGTAATAAGGGATATACAATAAAGGAGAAACAGAATGCATAATGAGATAAAGCATCTGCGAAGAAAATTTTGTATTTTGTCGGCATCTATTTCCTTTGTAGTTATATTTTTAATGCTTTTCATTTTAAATCTTCTGATGAATATTGCATTTGGAAGCGAGCTTAAAGCTGCATCTGACATTCTGAGTCAGACTGCCATAGCAAGTATTCCGGATGTTGAGTCGGAAACTATTGTGTTAAGTGAAATGATTACTGATGAAAACGGGAATTATATTATAGACCGTAATCCTAAAACTATTCAAAGTATTACTGTAAATGGCGAAATAAAATGCAGTAATGATAAAGCAGAGTGGTACTGTGCAGGCGGTGGTATATATTTTGAATATATTCCTGATGAAGGAGCTGACCGAAAACTAATACATAAAGAGTACAAATTCAATCAGGGCAATACAAAGATAGAAGTGGATTTTACTGATAATACATCATTTATATATGAGGAAAAACCATTTAGTGCGAACATAATGAATGTATCTGAGGAACGATTTTATATTTCTCCGGTATGGTGGTCAATGGCAAGTACTTCCTATGATAATCACAATGATGATGTTATTCTTGATATCAGCAGCATAGATATACAGTATCGTGAAAATGCTTCTGCAGTACAGAATAAAAATTATAAGCCAAAAAAAAGCACTATAGAAACTATTTATCCTTCAGGTATTCCATATACTCTCAATAGTTTTATATTTTTCTACATTATAGAAGACAAGCAGGGGAATATTGTTGAATTAAACAGCGGTAATACAGAATTTACTGATAAAAGACATGATATAGAGGATATAGTGGAAGACAAATCTTATCATGATATAAAAATAGATAATATTAAATATAAATATTTTTCTGCTACAACAGATGAATTTAACATACACATCTTTATACACAGTACACTTGCTAATCAAAGTGGAAGTATTCTGGTTATAATTTCTGTATTGTCCGGAGGCTTTGTTCTGCTTGTGGTTTTTATTTTGATTTATTTTGTGTCAGGAAGAGCAGTAAAACCTATAAAGGATGGCTATGAAAAGCAGAATCAATTTATTTCAAATGCAAGTCATGAGCTTAAAACACCAATAACAGTAATTTCAGCTACTACACAGCTGATGAAAAAGAAATTTGGTGCAGATACTCTTTTGGGATGCATACAGGCACAGTCTGAAAAGATGGGAAGACTTGTTAATGAGATGTTGACACTTACAAGAATTACGGACTCCGGAAGACAATTAAATGAATTTAAACAGTTTGATCTAAGTAAAACTGTTAAAAAAAATGCACTTTATTTTGAAGGCAGGGCTTTTGAGGAAGGTAAAAAAATTAAGACTGACATTCAAGAAGATGTCAGTTTTAATGGAATTGAGAATAAAATAGATGAACTTGTGGGAATACTACTTGACAATGCATTAAAATATTCTGATGACGGATCAGTGATAGAATTGGAGCTTCACTCGGAGAAGGAAAAAATTATGTTATGCTGTAAAAATAAGTGTCAGGGATTTGATGAAAAAAATATACCTTATATGTTTGAACGATTTCATAGATGTGACAAAGCTCACTCTGAAAAACGAGAGGGCTTTGGACTTGGTCTCGCTATAGCAGAAGAAATAGTAAATATACATAAAGGAACAATAAATGCAAAATATCTGGATAATTGCGTGATTTTTATAATTAAATTGTAGGATATTGTTTTGGAGATTTTTCTGCGTACTGATTAAAACAAAACATCTCTTTTTTTATGTACTTTATCTGAAAAGTCATGTGTTATTTTCTGAAGAAAAATGATAATATAAATATAGAAATATAGATTAAAAGTACAAGGGTGTACCAGTAAAAAGGTACACCCTATATTTATTGTACCCATAAACAGGGAGGTTGAACTTATGCATCTTACACCACGGGAACAGGAGCGGCTTATGACGCATTATGCCGGTGAGCTTGCAAAACAGAGAAAAAACAGAGGTCTGAAACTAAATTATCCGGAAGCAGTTGCACTTATAACATCTGAAATTCTTGAAATGGCGAGAGATGGTCTTTCGGTTACCGAGCTTATGTGTGCAGGAAGAAAAATTCTTTCTTCTGACGACGTAATGGACGGTGTAGCTGAAATGATCCGTGAAATTCAGATGGAGGCAACTTTTCCGGATGGTACAAAGCTTGTTACCATTCATGAACCAATAATACCGAGTGGTAAAGCAATACCGGGAGAATATCTGATTGACAACGGCGAAATAGTGATAAATGAAGGAAAAGAAACAATTGAGCTTGTTGTTGCCAATACAGCTGACAGACCTGTTCAGGTGGGTTCACACTTTCACTTTTTTGAGGTCAACAAAATGCTTTCCTTTGACAGAAAAGCAGCGTATGGCTATCGTCTGGATATTCCCTCAGGAACTGCGGTCAGATTTGAGCCGGGGGAAAGTAAAAATGTAACGCTTGTGAAAATCGGCGGCAGCAGAACAGGCTTTGGACTGAATGATCTGGTGTGCGGAAAAATGGATGATGAAACAGTAAAAGCAAAGGCTTTTGAAAAGGCAAAGTCTCTTGGATTCAAGGGGGTTGAATGAGATGTTTAAAATGGATAAAAAACAGTATGCTGCAATGTTTGGTCCGACAACAGGTGACAGAGTGCGGCTTGCAGATACCTCTCTTATTGTTGAAGTGGAAAAGGACTATACAGTCTATGGTGACGAGGCAAAGTTCGGTGGGGGAAAATCTCTCCGTGATGGTATGGGACAGTCCTGCAGTGTACCGGACAGCGAATGCCCTGATACAGTTATTACCAATGCACTTATCATTGATTATACCGGCATATATAAAGCGGATATTGGTATAAAGGACGGAAAGATATGCGGTATCGGCAAATCCGGAAATCCTGATATCATGGACGGTGTTACCCCTTCGCTTGTTTTTGGTGCGTCAACTGAGGCAATTGCCGGAGAAGGACTGATTGTTACTGCCGGTGGAATTGATACGCATATTCACTTTATAAGTCCGACACAGATAGAAACGGCTCTTTATTCCGGTATTACCACTATGATTGGCGGAGGAACCGGTCCGGCTGACGGAACAAATGCAACAACATGTACGCCGGGAAGATTCAATATAGAGAAAATGCTGGAGGCAGCCGAGGACTATCCTGTGAATCTCGGTTTTCTTGGAAAAGGAAACAGTGCAGACTATAATACACTTGCAGAGCAAATTGAAGCAGGTGCCTGCGGTCTGAAAATTCATGAGGACTGGGGCGCAACTCCCGGCGTTATAACTCAGGCACTCAATGCGGCTGATAAATATGATGTTCAGGTATCCATCCATACTGATACGCTTAATGAGGGGGGATTTGTAGAAGATACTTTGAATGCAATCGGCGGACGGACAATTCACACTTATCATACAGAGGGTGCAGGAGGCGGTCATGCCCCTGATATTATCAAAGCCGCAGCATTCCCGAATATTCTCCCTTCTTCAACAAATCCCACTATGCCATTTACGGAAAATACCATTGATGAACATCTTGATATGCTGATGGTTTGTCATCATCTTGACAGTAACATTCCGGAAGATGTTGCATTCGCCGATTCCCGTATTCGTCCGGAAACAATTGCGGCAGAAGATGTGCTGCATGATATGGGGATTTTCAGCATGATGAGTTCGGATTCACAGGCTATGGGACGAGTAGGTGAAGTTATTACAAGAACATGGCAGACCGCCTCAAAAATGAAAGATCAGAGAGGCAGTCTTCCGGAGGACAGTGACAGAAACGATAATTTCAGAGTGAAACGATATGTTTCAAAGTACACTATAAATCCTGCAGTCACTCATGGCATTTCTGAATATGTAGGGTCAGTTGAAACCGGAAAAATGGCAGATCTGGTTTTGTGGAAACCTGAAATGTTCGGTGTGAAACCGGAAATGATCATCAAGGGCGGATTTATATGTGCGTCAAAAATGGGTGACGCTAATGCCTCTATTCCGACACCGCAGCCTGTTGTTTATACTAAAATGTTCGGTGCACATGGTCTTGCCGTAAAACGCTGCTGCGCTGATTTCATTTCAAAAACTGCAGCAGAAAACAAAATTGCGGAATTACTGGGACTTCAGAGAATGATACTTCCGGTGGAGAACTGCAGAAATATCGGCAAGAAAGACATGAAATACAATGATACAACAGGAAATATCACAGTAGACCCTGAAACATATATCGTTAAGGTTGACGGCGAAAAAATCACCTGTGAACCAGCGTCACATCTGCCTCTTACGCAGAAGTATTATATGTTCTGACATTAATTTCGGGAGGAATCAGAATGATTGCAGAAAAAATATACGGTAAGCTTGGAGAAACTGAAAAAGCAGTCGATTATGTTACAATTGACTGGTTTGAGCGTGAAAAAAAAATCCTCAGAAAAACCACATCTTCCGGTGAAGATATAGGGATAAAAACTGAATCGGCTTTAAACGAGGGCGATGTAATTTATGAAGATGAAAACAGGGTCATTGCAGTTGAAATAGCACCATGCAGTCTGATTTGTGTTCATGTTAATTCCATGCAGGAAATGGGCAGGCTTTGCTTTGAACTTGGCAATCGCCATTTGTCACTTTCAATCGGTGAAAATACGGTGAAATGTCCTTTTGATGAACCTACATTCTCATATCTCAATAAGCTTGGATTTACAGCAGAAAAAGTATTTGAAAAGTTTAACGGATATATCGAATGTAAGGCTCATGCACATACGCACAGCCATGGGCATCACCATGAGTAGCGGTTATTTAAGTCTTTTACAGGCGCTGGATCCGCTTTTTCCTGTCGGTACATTTACACTGTCAAACGGACTTGAAACCTATGTACAGAAAAATCTTGTCTGCAATGCTCAGACGCTGACAGAATATTTGAATGCGTATATTTATACACTGCCAACAAATGATCTTGGTTTTGCGGCAAAGGCGGCAATGGGTGAACCGTGCGAAATGCTTGATGAGATTTGCACTGCCTCAAAGTCTCCTGCGGAACTGAGAAACGGGAGTCTGAAACAGTGTATCCGGTTTATAAAGGCTGAAACAGTACTGGGAGAATACACCGGACTGAATAATTATTCACAAATGATAGATTCCGGAATATGCAGAGGCTGTTATCCTGTTGCTCTGGGACTTTTTATGAGAGATACCGGCACTGACATTGTGCAGGGACTGGAAATGTACTGTTACACTCTTTTGTCATCGGCGGTCAATCATGCGGTAAAGCTTGTACCTCTTCGTCAGCTTGACGGACAGAAATGTCTTTCAGAGACAATGAAAGGAATACCTGAAGCTGTGCACAAAGCAATTGATACTGAAACAGATGACCTCGGAATAAGCGGTGCAGGATTTGACCTGCGCTCCATGCAGCATGAAAAGCTTTATTCCAGATTATATATATCATAGCGGAGGAATGAGATATGTCATATGTAAAAATCGGCGTGGGCGGACCAGTCGGCTCAGGCAAAACTGCGCTTATTGAAAGGCTTACAAGAATTATGTCGGAGGAATACAGCATCTGTGTTGTGACTAATGATATTTATACAAGGGAAGATGCAGAGTTTCTCATTAAAAACTCAAAATTGCCGCCGGAGCGTATTGTCGGCGTGGAAACAGGAGGCTGCCCCCATACAGCAATTCGGGAGGATTGTTCTATGAATCTTGAGGCAGTGGAAGAAATGGCAGAGAAGTTTCCAGATGTGCAGATAATCTTTATCGAAAGCGGAGGGGATAATCTTTCTGCAACCTTTTCGCCGGATCTGGCAGATGCATCTGTATATGTTATTGATGTGGCACAGGGAGAGAAGATACCGAGAAAGGGTGGGCCTGGTGTTACCCGTTCAGACCTGCTGGTAATCAACAAAACCGACCTTGCGCCAATGGTAGGGGCAAGCCTTGAAGTCATGGCAAAGGATTCGGAGAGAATGAGGGGAGGCAGACCGTTTTTGTTTACCAATCTGATGACATTGGAAGGTGTTGACAGCGTGATAGAGTGGATAAAAAAATCTGTCTTGCTTGAGGATCTGAAATGAGCAGACTTTTTCTGAAAGCGGAAAGCAGAAACGGAAAAACCGTCATTTCTGACAGCTTTTTTACTGCACCTATCAAGATTGCCAAGCCATTTTACTGTGGTAATTATACAGAGATTATGATGATGACCGCAAGTGCCGGTATATTAGACGGCGATTTTTATGATATTGAAATTCAGGTTATGGAAGGAGCGTCGTTCAGACTGACCGGACAGTCTTATACAAAAATTTTTAAAGCTGCTGAAAAAGGTGCAGTACAGAAAGTAAAAATCAATGTGGAAAAGGACGCTTTTTTTATTTATTTTCCGATGCCTGTTATCCCATACGGCGGAAGTATTTTCAGCAATATTACAGAAGTTCATCTTTGTAAAAATTGCCGGTTTGTAATGTGTGATATACTTTCCTGTGGCAGAAAGGCTATGAATGAGGAATTTCTGTTTCAGTCATATCGTTCAAGAACAGCAGTATATGTGGACGGCAAAATGCAGTTTCTTGATAATCAGAGGTTCAATCCAAATGAAATAAATCTGAAAGGCATGGGCTTTTTTGAAGGGTATTCCCATGCCGGAATGATGTACATTTACGGCTGTGAAAATGTGGTGATACCTGAAAGCCAGACAAGTGAGTCAGCTGTTACCAAAGCAGCAGACGGAACTTGTATCAGAATATTCAGTAATAGTGCAGATGAAATTGTAAATCAATTCAGAAGGGTTATTTCGCAGCTTTCTTGACAACTGACACTACATATGATAAAATACTGATATAGCAAAGATGCTCTGCGGTTTTTATACTGTGTAGGGTATTTTTGCTTTTTTATTTTATATCAGAAGGTGTGGGATATGGCAAAAGGAAATTTCTATCAGAAATTAAGAATTTTTGACAGTAAACTTATTTCTGCAGTATCTATTTTGCTGTTTATTGTTGTGACTGTGACTATTTTTGTCAGCAATCGCTATATGAATATCTGTCTGCAGAAAGAGGCTGCTGCACAGCAAAACAGAATAGAACTGCATAATTTAGGAGAAGAACTGGCAGATGCCTCCGACCACCTTACAGATGAGGCGAGAAAGTTTGCTGTGACCGGAGAAATCGTTCATTTTTACAATTACTGGCATGAAGTATATGAAACAAAAACCAGGGATAATGTGATTTCTGAGCTTTCGTCATATGACCCGCCGGAAAATGAACAGGCACTGCTTACAGAAGCCAAAGCATATTCCGATGCACTGATAGAAACTGAAACCATATCTATGAAACTTACGCTGCTTGCCCGAAATCATGAACTTGTTGATTTTGAAACAGACCCTAAACTGTATGCGTATTTACAGTATGTGTATGATTATGAGCTGCCTGAAAAGTATTCATCACTTTCAGATGAACAGATGGAGAAAAAGGCAGTTGAAATATTATATGATTCGTTTTATTATGAATCGAAAAATCTTATTATGTCACCAATTGAAGAATTCCAGTCCGTTATGGACGAACGTCTTAACCACTCCGTTGAAAACTCCATACAGGGACAGGATACAGCGTCTGTAGTACAGATATGCTGTTCAATTGTGGTACTGGCACTTATCGGGCTGCTGATACTTGGACTTAATGTTTTATATGTTCGTCCATTAAACAAGTATGCAGCTGCTTTATCCGCAGATAGTATACAGAATCAGCTGGAGCAGCAGGATTTTTCAAAAGTGCGTGTAACTCCTCAGGGAGCACGGGAGCTATACTGTTTCGGAGAAATATTTAATCATCTGTCGCTGATTTTGTATAAAGAACTGAAAAAGCGTGTGGCTGCGGAAAAAGAAATGCGGTCTGCAAGGGATGAGGCGGACAGGGCAAACCGTGCTAAAAGTGACTTCTTTGCTCAGATGAGTCATGAACTGAGGACACCGTTAAATGCGATTATCGGTTATATGTATTTGCTTAACGAAACGCCGTTAAATGAGGAACAGCGGGAGTATTGCAGGATAATTGATTTTTCATCAGAAAATCTGCTGGGACTTATCAACAATATTCTGGATTTTTCAAAAATGGAATCCGGTAATATGGTTTTTGAAACAACGGATTTTGATTTGCCGCAGCTGATACGTGATGTATATAATATGATGAAAAGCAATGCCATGCAAAAGAATCTGACACTGCAACTGCATTTGTCTGAACAGCTTCCGCAGTTTGTAAAGGGTGATCCCCTTAAACTGCGGCAGGTACTTGTTAATTTGCTGAGCAATGCTCTGAAATTTACTCCAGGGGGAACCATTTCCATGATGGCAGATGTGCAGTGTGAAGAAAACGGGAAATGGGTGATAGCGTTCGGTGTGAGAGATAGCGGCATAGGGATCGCAGAAGAAGATATTGACAAGATATTTCAGCCATTTGTACAAAGTGATGCCGGTGTTACAAGAAGATATGGCGGTACGGGACTTGGACTGCCTATTTCTCAGAGTATAGTGAGTAATGCCAGTAATGGAAAATATGAAATAAAGGTTGACTCTGTTTTAGATCAGGGTTCATATTTTCATTTTCAGATGGAATTTCTGCCGGGAAAACAGGCGGATATCAGTTCTGATAAATCTGAGAAATTTGCAGGCTTTGAAAAGAATATAACGGTTCTGCTGGTGGAAGACAACGATATCAATCTGGAAATGGAACGTCTGATTTTAGAAGAATATGGTCTGACCGTTTTCACGGCAAAGAGTGGAATGGAAGCACTTTCATTTGCGGAAGAAAATTCATTTGATATGATTTTCCTTGACCTGCATATGCCGGAAATGGACGGTTATGAAACAGCCAGACGGCTGCGTCTGCTGAAAAACTGCAGGTATACGCCTGTAATTGCACTGACTGCGGATGTTGTGTCCGGAGTAAAAGAAAAGGTAGAGCAATCAGATATGAATGCTTATTTGTCCAAACCGTTTCAGCCGGAGCAGCTGCGCAGGCTTATTGCTGAATACCTGCATATTTCAAAGAATGAGCCGGAACGTATTCTGACAAAAAGCAGTACTGCTTTTGATTGTGATGCTTGTCTGAGGAAATTGAACGGAAATGAAAATGCACTTCAGAAACTGGTACAGCGTTTCCTTGATACACATGGACACGACTGCGAATATATCGAAAATCATATATATAATGGCTACTGGACAAATGCCGGAAAAATTCTGCATGATATTATGGGGATTTCCGGAAATCTTTGCTGTCAGAAGTTATACCGCATTTCCTGTGTGCTGAACCAGGAAATAAAAGAGGAACGTGCAGATACACTTACAGAATTTCAGCAGATATGGAAAGAAACCATAGAGGCACTGAAAACTTATTCTGAAATGCATATACAGGATGACCATTCTGTAACAGGTGAAATATCGTTTCCAGAAGTGTGGAGAAAGTTTATCTCTCTGTGCAGTGCATATGATATTTCTGCGGCAGATTATTTTGATGAAAACCGCAGCACATTCAAAACAGAGTTTGGAAAAGTGGATTTTATACAGCTGGAACAGGCAGTGCGAAGATATGATTTTCCGTGGATAACAGAAAATATTACATATCAGGAAGAAGAGTGATTGAGCTATGTACAAGGTTTTATTGGTGGAAGACGATTCTGCAATGAGGTATATATATTCTAAAATGAAAGTGTGGACAGACTGCGGTTTTAAGATAGCGGCGGAGACCTCAAACGGAAAAAATGCACTTGAAATTCTGGGGCAGGAATCTTTTGACCTGATTTTTACTGATATACGTATGCCCTTTGTAGATGGAATTGAACTTCTTCGTAAAGTAAAAGAACTTGGTATTGATACCAGTGTTGTTTTCGCAAGCTCTTATGATGAATTTGAATATGCCAGACAGGGACTGATACTGGGTGCGTTTGATTATATTCTCAAACCCGTAAAGGAGGAACAGCTGCGGGACGTGCTGGACCGTGTCAAGGGACATTTGCAGGAAACAGTCAGACAGAATATGCTGGAGCCGGCAGTTTGTGATGTGTTCAGAGAAATCGGAGTAGAACCTGATAGTGGAAATTTTGTGAATAAAGCGGCTGTATATTTTTCTGAACATTACGGAACTCTCTTTACTATGGAGGATATGGCATCTTATTTTGAGCTGAATAAAGACTACTTCGGCAAGCAGTTCAAACAGAAAATGGGAGTGACGTTCAGTTACTTTTCTTCCGTCCTGAAAATCTCTTATGCAAAGGAATTATTGCATACCGGTAACTACAAGACCTATGAAATAAGCGATATGCTAGGGTATTCATCAACCGATTATTTTACCAAAATATTCAAGGAAATTACCGGAGAAACACCGTCAGGCTTCAGAGCAGGACACAAAAGATAAGATACTGTTTTTTAGTGGATTTTCTCTGCTTTTTCCGGTTTGAAGTTTCTTCACTGTCTGGTATACTGTAAGTACAGTAACGGAGGTGATGAAAATGGAAAATTACGTGATTACCATTGCACGAGGCTTTGGCAGCGGAGGAAAGCAGATTGGTCTGAATCTCTCGAAACAGTTAGGAATCCCTTGCTATGAAAGCCAGATTCTTGCAATGGCATCCAACTACAGCGGAATCAATAAGGATCTGTTTTTTCAGGTGGATGAAAAGCTGAGAGGCTATCATCTTATCAAACGCCTTATGCGTGCAAACAACATTGATGACATTGTAGAACCTACCGAACGCAGTTTCATTTCAGATGTGAATCTGTATAATATTCAGGCTAAAATTATCCGTGAGCTTGGAAAAAATCAGTCCTGCATTATCATCGGAAAGTGCGCAAATCATCTGCTGAAGGATTATGACAATGTTGTCAGCGTCTATATCGAGGCACCGAGAGCTTACTGTGTTAAAAATGTCACGGAAAGACTTGGCGTAACAGAAGATGAGGCACATAAGATGATATATCAGACGGACAAATATCGTGCAGACTACTACAAATACTACACAGGCGGTGAAGTATGGACAAATCCGGTTCTGTATGACATGACTCTTAATGCTGAGCGAATCGGCGAAAGCAAGTGTGCGGAACTGATTATCCAGTACCTGAAAATTAAACTGGGTGACGATATCCTTGCCAAAAAGGGTACAGAGGAAAATGCAAAAGCACTCAGACAGCTTGGCATTGAGTATTGATGAAAATTTATATCGACAATGGTGTCGGCAGTGTTCATAAAGAACATGCCGATTTTTTGTTTTTAACGGAGGAAATGTGATGAGAAAGAAAATGTTTTCAAAAGTTCTGGCAGTTTTGTCAGCAATGACTCTTGGTGCAGTACTTACAGGCTGCGGAAATGAATCGGGAACAAGCGGAGATACTGTTAAAGTCGGTCTGCTCCACTCCCTGACAGGTTCTATGGCAATCAGTGAAAAATCAGTCCGTGACGCAGAGGTGCTTGCAATTGAGGAAATCAATGCAGCCGGAGGAGTACTTGGCAAGAAAATTGAATATGTGGAAGAGGACGGTGCGTCCGAGCCGTCAACCTTTGCGACAAAGGCTGAAAAGCTGATTGACAGTGAAAAGGTCGCAACAATTTTTGGCTGCTGGACTTCTTCTTCCAGAAAGGCAGTAAAGCCGATTGTGGAGGATTATGATGCCCTGCTCTGGTATCCGGTACAGTATGAGGGAATGGAATCCTCAAAGAATATTGTCTATACCGGTGCTGCCCCTAACCAGCAGATCGTTCCGGCAATTGAATATCTTATAGAACAGGGATATACGAAATTCTTCCTGTTAGGTTCTGACTACGTATTCCCGAGAACTGCCAATATGATTATCAATGCACAGCTTGAAAATGCGGGACTTGAAGTAGTCGGTGAAGAATATGCCGATATGGATCAGACTGATTTTGCGGCTATCATTGCAAAAATTGAATCTGCAAAGCCGGATGTAATCATCAATACTCTCAATGGCACAGGCAACGTTTCATTCTTCAAGCAGATGTCCGAGAAAAACTATACAAGTGATGATTATATGACCATGTCATTCTCAATTGCAGAAGAAGAGGTTTCAACAATTGGTTCTGATATTTTACAGGGACATCTTGTTTCATGGAACTATTACCAGACAACAGAAACAGAAAAGAATACAGCCTTTGTAGAGGCATATAAGAAAAAATACGGTGAAGACCGTGTAACATCAGACCCTGCAGAAGCAGCCTATGATGCAGTTTATCTCTGGAAAGCAGCCTGTGAAAAGGCAGACAGCTTTGAGGTTGATGACGTTATAAAGGCAATCGAAGAGGGCGGAATTTCATTTGACGCACCGGAAGGTACAGTCGCTATCAATGGTGAAAATCACCATCTTGCAAAACCTGTACGTATCGGAGAGGTAGGAACAGATGGTCTTATCCATGAAGTATATGCAACAGAGGCAGTGGATCCAGATCCATATCTGACAACTTATGACTGGGCAGTTGCAGCCGGAATCCAGCCTCTTGAATAAGCATAATAGTTTCTTTTATAGTTCATCCATAATGTAAGTGATCGCCCGGATATTGCGTAGCAAAAAGCGGCAGTATCCGGCATCATTTTACACACGGCATATCAAAGGAGTGTTTGTATGGAACAATTCGTAAATACACTGTTTAACGGCATAAGCCTCAGTTCTATCATTCTGCTCACTTCTATCGGATTGGCGATTACATTTGGTCTGATGCGTGTCATTAACATGGCACATGGTGAATTTATCATGATAGGTGCCTATATGACCTATGTTGTGCAGGAAATTTTTAATAAATACCTGCCATCGGGACTGAGGGATATTTATTATTTTATTGCGATCCCTATAGCATTTTTGGCAACATTTCTCATAGGCAGTCTGCTGGAGAGGTTTGTTATTTCAAGGCTTTACGGCAGAGAAATTGACAGTTTGCTTGCAACGTGGGGTATCAGCCTTATCTTGCAGCAGGCGGCAAGAAGTATATTCGGTACACAGGGTGTAAACGTAAATGCACCGTCTTTCCTCAAAGGCGGAATTACAATCGGCGGCTGTACATTCTCTTATAACCGTCTGTTTATTATCCTTATGGTTGCACTTTGCCTGCTGGGTGTATGGTTTATCATGTATAAATCAAATTTCGGCAGACAGATGCGTGCTGTTATGCAGAACCGCACAATGGCTCAGTGTATGGGAATAAATTCTCGTAAGGTAGACAATATAACCTTTGCGATCGGCTCAGGTCTTGCCGGAATTGCCGGCTGTTCAGTTGCACTGCTGGGTTCTATCGACTCAACTGTCGGACAGAACTATATTGTAAACTCTTTTATGGCAGTTGTTCTGGGAGGCGTAGGCAAGCTTACGGGAACTGTAATAGGTTCGGCTATTATTGGTTCAGCCAGCATTTTTACAGAAAATTATACGTCCTCCACAATTGCGAAAGCAATCGTTCTGCTGATTGTTATAATCTTCCTGCAAAAGCGTCCGCAGGGATTGTTTGTCATCAGAAGCAGAAACCTTGATGAGTAAGAAAGGGAGGATATGATGAAACAATTTATAAAAAAACAAGGCAGCAACATCTGCTTTGCTGTTATAGTTATTTTGCTGGGGATTATGCCGGTTCTTATGAGTACCGGAGCAATGAGTACATCTATGGTTCTGTTTCTTGGAAAGTGTATTGCTTTTGCCGTTGTGGCAATTGGTCTGGATCTGATATGGGGTTATACGGGTATTCTTAGTCTGGGTCACGGACTGTATTTCGCACTGGGCGGCTACTGCATGGCTATGTACCTTAAATTACAGGAAACAGGCGGTAAAATCACCGATTTTATGCAGATAGGCGGACTGACTGAACTTCCGCTGATATGGCGTCCGTTTCAGTATCTTCCGGTTACATTGCTGCTGATAGTTGCAGTTCCGGGAGTTGTTGCCTTTGTGATAGGTTACTTTATCTTCAAGACCCGTGTTAAGGGCGTTTACTTCTCAATTATTTCACAGGCGCTTACATGGGCGGCGTATTCAATTTTCATTGCCCTCTCGCCCTATACGAATGGTAACGTCGGCATTACAGAGATAAAAACCATTTTCGGTAAGATAAAGGGACAGGCAAATCAGGGAAATCTGATGCTGCTTTTCTATGTGGCACTTGTGATTATGGTTTTTATCTACGCCCTGTCAAAATTCCTTGTGGGAAGAAAATTCGGAAAGATCCTTATCGCTATCCGTGACGGAGAAAACCGTACATATTTTTCCGGTTATAAGGTAAGCCGCTATAAGACATTTATCTATGTACTGTCTGCTGTATTTGCCGGAATTGCCGGTGCAGTATTTGTAAACTTCAACGGCAGCATCACCCCCTCTCAGATGACAATCTCCTATTCTATCACCATGATTATATGGGTTGCAGTCGGCGGCAGAGGAACTATTATCGGTGCAGTAATCGGTGCATTTCTGATAAACCTTTGCGAGTATAATTTAAGCTCCGGCAGTATGGTTGAGATATGGCAGTATATCATTGGTGCGGTATTCTGTATTACAATTCTGTTCTTTAAGGGCGGTATTATCGGACTGGTAAAAGAACAGATTCCGGCAGCGGTACGCCGACTGAAAGGCAAATCATCAGCCGAAACAAAAACGGAGGTGAAACAGTCATGAGCAAAGTCAATGAAGATACGGTACTGGCAATCAACAATATCTCTGTCTGCTTTGACGGATTTTACGCTCTGACAGAGGTAAAAACTTCTGTTAAGAGAAACACTGTACACTTTTTTATCGGACCAAATGGTGCCGGCAAAACGACACTTCTGGATATTATCTGTGCCAAAACTAAGCCAACTTCTGGAACAGTCATATTCTATCCAAAAAACAGAGAGCCTGTTCGTCTGACGGGAATGAAGGAATATAAGATAGTTACAGAGGGTATCGGCAGAAAGTTTCAGGTGCCGTCTGTGTTCGTGAACCTGACTGTTGAGGAAAATATGATACTCTCCCTGAAAGGTCACAAGGGAATACTGGATTCCATTTTCCATAAACCCTCCAAAGAGGATATGGCGGATATCCATTCCACATTAAAGCGTGTGGGACTGGACGACCGTGCAGATGTCCGTGCCGGAAGCCTTGCCCATGGTGAAAAGCAGTGGCTGGAAATTGCAATGCAGCTTGTGCAGAAACCGGAAATAATCATGCTTGACGAACCGGCAGCCGGTATGGGAAAACCGGAGACATTCAAAACCGGTGAAATTTTAAAAGAGATAAAAAAGGAATGTACTGTCATTGTCATTGAACACGATATGGATTTTGTAAAACAGGCGGCTGATATCGTGACTGTACTGCACGAGGGAAAAATGCTTATGGAGGGCGATATCACAGATGTGCTGGCAGATAAGACGGTACAGGCGGTATACCTGGGAAGAGGCGGTGAATAACCATGCTGAAAATCAAAGATATGGACTCCTGTTACGGTGAAAGCCGTGTCATTGAAAATCTTTCCTTTGATGTGCCGAAAGGAAGAATTGTTGGACTTATCGGCAGAAACGGAGTAGGAAAGAGTACAACACTTAAAAGTATTATGGGAATTGTGAAAACACCAAAGGGTGAAATTCAGTTTGACGGTGAAAATATTACAAAAAAGCCGGTATATGAACGGGTGAAAAAGGGTATAGGCTATGTACCTCAGGGACGTGATATTTTTCCGCAGATGACTGTTCAGGAAAATCTTGAACTGGGTCTGCAGCCGCTGGGCGGAAAGGGTAAAATTCCCGATTATCTGTATGACCTGTTTCCGATACTGCCTAAATTTGCAAAGCGAAAAGGCGGTGATCTTTCCGGCGGTCAGCAGCAGCAGCTTGCAATTGCCCGTGCACTTTGTGCAGAACCGAAGATACTGATTTTAGATGAACCGACCGAAGGTATTCAGCCTTCAATTATTCAGGATATCGGTGCGGCGATAAAGAAGATAAACGACTGGAAAGGTATTACTATCCTGCTGGTTGAGCAATATCTTGACTTTGTACTGAAAAATACAGATATGCTTTATGTCATGGAAAAGGGAAGTATTATCTACAGCAATGAAACGGCTGAATGTGACCCACAGGAAGTACAGAAACTTATGACGGAGTAAAGAGGGTGTTCCGAGTGCAGGAATATGCAGAGATACTGATAGTTGATGATATACCGGAGCACATTGCATTTGCAGGCAGTCTGCTCCGTGATGAAGGTTATCGTGTCTATGCGGTAACAAGCGGCAGTGCGGCACTGGGTTTTCTCGAAAAAAAGCATCCTGATCTTATCATGCTTGACATTAAAATGGAAGATATGGACGGACTGACTGTGTGCCGGCACATCAAGGAAAATCCTGATACCAGTGATATCCCTGTTATTTTTCTGACAGCAGAGACCGGAACCAAAGCGATAAAACAGGGATTTGAACTTGGCGGCTGTGATTATGTTGTAAAACCGTTTTTGCGTGAGGAGTTTCTTGCGAGAGTGAGAACACATCTTAATATTTCACGTCAGAGCCGTGCACTCGCAGCAGCAAATCAGGAACTGAAACAGTTTTGCTCTGCTGTTTCCCATGACCTGAAATCTCCTCTCAATGTTATAAATATGCTGATTTCAGCACTTGTAAATGAACTGGGAGAAAATCAGAGTGAAGAAATTTTAAAGATAATGGATATGATATGTAAAAAATCCAGCAAACTTACTGTTATGATAGACAGACTGCTGGAATTTTCCAAAATGTGTAATATCACACCGGAAATGGAAATCCTTGACCTTGCTGCCATGATCAAAGAAATTTACAGTGAGTTGATATCCCTTGAACCGCAGAGAAATATTACGCTAAACTGTGAAGTACTGCCGTCTGTGACAGGTGACGAGGTGCTTGTGAATATGCTGCTTAAAAATATACTTTCCAACGCAGTGAAATTTACCAGACACAGAAAAAAAGCCGAGATAACGGTCAGGGCTTTGCCGGATGAAGTGTATCATGTTATTTCAATAAAGGATAACGGTGCAGGATTCGACATGGCTTATGCAGACAAGCTTTTTCAGGTGTTTCAGCGTTTGCATGAAGATGAAGAGTTTGAAGGGAGCGGCGTAGGACTGGCTCTTGCTGCACGTATTATGAAACGGCATGGCGGAAAGATAGAAGCACTGGGAGAAGTTGATAAAGGCGCTGAGATAAAATTATATTTTCCTAAGCAAAAGTGAATGAATAAACAATTTTTAAAATATTTGGAGGTTGCTATGGCTTGTTTTATTGTTCCAGTGAGTGAAGCAATTGTTACTGTAATTGCTGAAAAAATTGTAAAAAAGCGTGAAGACAGAACAGAAATTAAAGAGTGTGACGGAAAAATCCCGTTTTCAAAAAAACTGAAAGTATTAAACAAAATGCTATGGGGCGGTTCGGGACTGCTTGCCTTTGAACATGTATGGCATGGTGAGGTAACACCATGGTTTCCGTTTCTGACAAATGCAGCTAATCCTGCGGACTTGGCAGAAATGCTTCATGAAATGGCAACTGTCGGGACAACGATGGCTTTGCTGGTTACAGCAGTATGGGGAGTGTTAATGTTTGCAATTGAAAAAATCAGGATCAGGGAAACAGACGGAAAAAGGGAGGAGGAAACTGTGGCATGACACTTTTGATTACAAGTTTTGCAGCAGTAATTTCAACTGTAATATGGTATGTGAGTGACAAGGCAAGAAAGCTGAATACAGGTGTACTTTGCTGTTCATACTGGGGTGCATCTCTTATGTGGTTTGTTGACTCTGTTTTTGAGTATGCAGAGCTTAAATCCGAATTTTTTGTTTTCAACGGTCAGGAAATGCTGAATGATTCATTTCTCGGACTTTCGGTTGTCGCACTTGCGCTTATAGTATGGGTGGTTATTATGCTGATAAAAGATCCGGATAGAGTATTGAAATCAGTATTTAAATGATATTGCCGCTATACTAATGGAAATAATTACATATTTGTAATGTCAGAGCCGGGATATTTAACAGGAAGAAATAGGGAGCTTGCTGTATTTCCAGAAATCTGTACAATGGGTATTTAATAAAGATATTTTCAATTAATCATTTTCCATATATTAGAAAGGAGCTGTTTATGTAGTAGCAGCTCCTTTGTATTTAAATGAAGTATGAATTTCAAACTGTTATTATTACATTTCAGACAGGAATTGTAATTCCTACAAAAAACAGATTACCTTTCGGCAGCAAATCCAGTGAACCATGATGTGCCTTTACAATGTGAGATACAGAAGAAAGTCCTATTCCATGATATTGAGTATCAGTTTTTCTGGTTTCAGGAAGAAAATCCCTCTGTATGTTTAAAATTCCGTCATAAGTATTTTCTACAGTGATGCACCACATACATTCTGTAACAGATGTTTTGAGTGTGATTTTTTTGACTGATTCATCTTCCAGACGTTCGCATGCTTCAATTGCATTTTCCAGTAAATTTCCAATGAGCGTACAAATTTCTACATCTGTCATCGGAAACTGATTTGGAAGAATCCATTGAAGCTGCAAGTCGATTTTTTTGATTTCGGCTATGCTTTGATAATAATAGAATAATGCATCAACAGTAGGTTTTCCGCTTTCTATCTGCACTGTAAAGTCTTTCGGAACAGTCATATATTCTGAAAGGGAGTTCAGATACGCTGGAATTTCCTGATTGCCGCATTGTTCAGCCATGGTCTGTATAACACGCATGTGATGACGGAAATCGTGAACAGTTCTCCGGCGCTCCTCTATCTGTATATTTAGCTGGTGATTGTAATTGGTCTGCATAATTAATTGCTTCTCCATAATATGATGCTGTTGTTTCATAAGAAGATTCTGCACATAGCTTTGAGTTAACAGTTTCCAGAGCATGCCAGCTACTACAAATACCAGAAATAAACATACCCATTCCAGAAACCATCCTCCGAAAATCGGGTCATAATCCGGAAAAATACGATCCCATACACAGGCACAGGCAAAAAATACTGAAACATACAGCAGCTGCTTTGCCTGATAATGTTTTTTTGCTGTAATACAGGAAGTTACGATCATATATCCTGCCAGTAAAAATTTATATCCTATTATCAGACAGGAAAGAAAATTTGCAGCACTGTCCGGTAAAAATCCGGCACATAAAGAATACACCGAAACTCCCAGGCAAAACAGCAAAGCAATACTGTTGCTTATCCATGACGCTTTCTGATGTACATTGCAAATATAATTATGCATCATAACCATCATGAACAGCGACAGATAACAAAATAGTATTTCCAGAAAATAAGCAGGAAAAACCGGAAGAATCAGCATAGTATGCAAAATAGGATAAGACATCCAGCCAGTCATAAGAATACAAAGCAGAAAAAAGTAAAGTGCATTTTGGTTATGTATCTTTTTCCACAGGTACAGAGAAACAGTAATTGAAATGGAAAGCAGCAAAAGCATGCAAAGACACAATGCCAGTCTTATTCCTCTGATATAATTTAGTCCCTTCATTGTACCAAATGCCGGCGGATAAGTCATACCGCCATAAATATGAGAATAATTACTGACAGCAATAATAATTGTTGCCATACCGTTTTCATCCGGAGAAAAAACCACCATACGGTTTCCAGTTGCGTCCTGATACTGATCCGGCTGTGGATTTCCTATTGACATCACAAGTTTTTCATTTACATACATATTATATGATGAAAATACTTCTGGCATATCCATGGCATAGCTTGAAACGCTGTCCGGCAGTTTACAGTGCATAACATATGTACCGCAGCCATAATTGCCATTGGAACTGTTCCGGCTGATTTTAAGACGGTTGGATGCAGAAATATCCACATATGCCATATAGCGATCAGGATATCCCTGTAAAAAATCGTCAGGAGTCAGCAGCACACCAGGATAATACATCCAGTCATTCCATAGAAAACGACATGGATGTTCTTCCAATTCCTCATCAGACAGTATAAGAAGACCGTTGATTGCCTGTGTTGAATTTTGTGTATACTTATTATTGTATCGGTATAGAAAGCAAAAAAACAGTGATGCTAATACAGCCGTCATAAGCATTCCGAAATATAGTCGGTATTGTACTTTTTTCATTACTTTGCCTTTCTGCGGAAAAACCAGATACCGAAAACAATTCCGCCAGTTAACACAATACCTGTGCCGATTTGTTGTTTTTTCAGCAGGGGTTATAGGTGCAGGCTGTGTAACGATGGGCGTATTGCATATGCTGGCATCTCCGCCGTCTCTGTCACCTCCAATACCTATGACAGATGAATATTTGCCGTTTTCATATACTTCAATGATCTGCGAACGCATATCGCCGTATTGCAGATAAAAATAGGCATAATTTGATACTTCTAAAGCACTTCGGGATATTGAAAAACCCCCTGATTTCATATAGGCTGTGTCTGTACTGCAAAGTGTCCAGTCACAGTTTTCCAGTTCTTCAAATGTACATTCCCAGTCACTGAAAAAAATATATATTTCTGTTTCTTCAGACGGTATGTCCGGAAGAAAATAAATGACATGACTTGTTTGGGTAGTCCTTGCCGGAAACAGCTCAAAATCCTCCGGATTGCTGACGCAGACGGGGATTATAACATTCTGAATGGAAGGGTCGAGTACACAGTAAGGAGCGTCTTCTTCACAGATTGTCAAAGAAAAATCCAGATTATAAATTCCTTCCGTGTAAATATCAACACAGTCCCAGTCCGGATCAGATACAGTCAGGATTGCCTCTGCATTGTCATTATAAGCAACAAGATATGACATGCTGTCACATATGCAGGACTGCGTTTCTTCCCAGCCTTCTTCGTTACCGATTGCAAGCATATATCCGCTGAAATACACATCAGAAGAGGCAATATGGTCAAGAACCTCCTTTTCTTCTTCAGCTGACACTGAAACTGATTCAGAGAAAACCAGTCCCGATAAAACACCGAATATCAGGAATAATTTTATTATATTGTAAAATCTGTTTTTCATAAACTGTTATCCCCATATGTGCATAGTAATAGCTGCGCCAGATTTCTCCTATCTGCTTTTTCTTACGAATGTTGACAGGAATACTTATTCCATGATCAAGTCGGAAAAGATTGTCCTCCATGCCAAGGATATGCTGCATATTCACAATCACACCCCTAAGACAGCAAAGAAAGCGTTCGTCCTGTTCAAGAGGTTCCGTCAGCTGTCGGAATGGAACAGAAAGTGAAATGGTTTCTTCGGTTGTGTGTATCTGAGTAGTGTGATCCTGCACATCTATGTATAATATTTTTTCTGTCGGGACAGAACGTTCCACATTATTCTGTCTGAATTTCAGAAGTGGAACATCATATGAATTATGTATTTCAAGGAACTGCATTGCAAGTTCAAATTCTTCAGGTACAATTGGTTTTACTAAATAATATACCGCATGAACGGCATAGCTCTGTCGGAAAAATTCTGTACTGCTGGAAAGAAAAATGATTTTCGGACTCTTCCCCGATGAAAAAAGCTCCTGTGCGGCTTCCATTCCAGACTTTTCTTTCATGTATATGTTAAGAAAAACAACTTGAAACGACTCTCTTTTACAGGCAAAAAGAAATGATTCAGCACTTTCAAATTCTGAAAGCTCTGCCATAATATTATGCTCTGACAAATATGAAAGGATATATGATTTTAATTCAGAACGATCCTCAGAAGAATCATCTACGATTGCAAATCTCATAAATAGCCTCCATTTTTTATGTTTAAGGCTGAAAAGCCATGATGATATAATTATACATTTTAATTTTAGCAAATTTATTAAAAAAAGCTAGTCTTATTTTTGCTTTTCACGAAAAAAAACTGCGGTTTACGTAAAAAGTATTGATTAATGTCAGGCAAACAGATATAATGTAAAAAGTTTCAGGGTAAATCATTCCTGAAAAAAATCATTCAACTTGTAGAGAAGGAGAAAGATACATATGAAAATGAAGAAAATACTTGCACTTATCGCAGCACTTTCGATGATGGCTGCTGTGGCAACCGGATGCGGTTCAGAAAAAGAGGATAGCAAAGCGTCAGAATCATCTGTTTCATCTGCTGCGGAAGAGGTTTCCGATGAAGAATCAGAAGAACTTGCTGAAGAAGATGACGCTGCTGAAGAAGACGTTGAAGACGATGCTGCAGACGAGGAAACAGCTGCTTACGCAGAGGCTCTTGCAGGAACACTCTGGCTTGGCATGGACGAAGAGTACAACTGCTATGCAATGGGATTCAACGATGAAGAAATCGTATTTGAGGCAAATGACGGTTCATCTATTTCCGGTTACTGGGGTGTCACTGCTGGTGATCCGACGATCTATATTTTTGAGGATGCAGAGCTGACATCAGAAATCGCATCTATCCCGTGGACATTTGACACAGAAAACAATGTTATGATCCTCAATGAAAAGGTTATCATGGCAGAGTCTGACGCATACAGCTTTGAAGATGCAGCAGCAGCTCTGGAACAGATGGCAACTGCTGCACAGGTACAGGAATATCTTCAGGGTACATACTGGGTAGGCATCAGTGACGAAGAAGCTATGGCTATTGCATTGAACGGAAATGAGATTTCTTTCCTGAATCTTAGTGCTGACGGTTCACTCCAGGAGATCGACGCTTACTGGAGCATGGATTACGATTTGCTTAACCTTTATGATGAATCATACAATCTTCTGACCAGCTTCCAGTGGAACATGGCTTCCGATGGTTCTGCACTTGAACTTGTGAATGAAAACGGTGAATCACTCACAGCATCACAGGTTTCCGAAGAAGATGCTGTAGATATAATCGCATATCTCTATGCATGCATGAACCTGGATTATGAAGAATAAATAACAAGAAAGGGATTATGAATTATGAAAAGCAAAACAACTGCATTGATTCTTTCCATATTTCTGGGTGAGCTTGGAATAGATCGTTTCTATCTTGGGTATACGGGACTTGGAATCCTTAAGCTGATTACCGGCGGCGGATTTGGTATATGGTGGCTGGTAGACCTGATTTTGATTGCAATGGGAAAACTGACTGCTAAAGACGGTTCTGAACTGGCATAATCGTCTTCTTTTGCGGAAACGCTTTCCTGCGGCTTGTTTTCCTCCTTTCCGCAGAGAGCTGCCCAGTCATTAAATTATAATAAAAAGCAGAGAATTCGTGTGGTAGGAATATCTCTGCTTTTTTTACTATAAGAAAGGAATATATTATGCAGCAAAATCTATTGAGAAAAATTTCAGTGCTTATTTTATCAGCAGCTATGCTTATTGTATCAGGAGGGTGTGTACAGGAAGTACCGGCAGAGAAAAGCGTGGAAAAATCTGTATCCCGTTCAGTAGATAACAGTTTTACATTAATGATTTATATGTGTGCAGCGGCTCTTGAATCAGAGTACGGCTGTGCGACTGTTGATATAAACGAGATACTCTATGGCTATTCAGACAGCAATTTTAATATCATTATTCAGACAGGCGGTACACTTGAATGGCAGAATACTGTTATTGCCGGAGACAGGTGTCAGCGCTATCAGGTAACAGAAGACGGTCTTGAACTTGTAGATGATACAATAGGACAGCAGAATATGGCTGAACCTGATACACTTTCAGATTTTGTAAACTATTGTACTGACAACTACACTGCCTCACGCTACGGACTTATTCTCTGGGATCACGGCGGCGGAGTTATTGGCGGATATGGCTATGACGAAAATTTCGGAGGTTCAGCTATGAGTCTGACGCAGATGCATCAGGCACTGGAAACTGCCGAAACGCATTTTGAATTTATCGGATTTGACGCCTGTCTTATGGCAACGCTGGAAACCTGCCTCATGGCATCTCATCACGCAGACTATATGATTGCGTCAGAGGAAACAGAACCCGGCTGCGGATGGTATTACACCAACTGGATAGAAAGTTTTTCTGCTGAGTTCCATATCTGTAAAAGAATACGGAAAACAGATAATCGACGATTATGTTGAAAAATGCTTTGAGGATTCTCCCAGCATGTATTCTACCCTTGCAATGTTTGATCTTAACGCAGTGACAAATCAGGTTCTGCCGGCGCTTGATTCCTTTTCATCGGACAGCTATGAGCAAATTGCACAGGGTGAATACCGTGTAATTTCACAAAACCGAAGCAATACCCGTGCGGTTTATCAGTCTGATTTTGATCATATTGACCTTTATGATTTTGCAGACCGTTCTGACACAGAGTCTTCAGACAGACTATCAGAAGCAATTTCGAATAGTATTATCTATTATCGTTCTACGCCAAACGGCAGTTTAGATTATGGTCTTTCTATTTTGTTTCCGTATTATGATCTTTCAACAGTAGACGAAATGGCACAGATTTATGAGGATCTGGAATATGATACGGCATACACAAATTTGGTGGAAAGCTTTGCTAATGTCATGGCAGGCGGTCAGATTTCTATTTCTTCCTTTTCAAATACACACAACACCATTGATGAAAATGAATATAATATATTCGGCTGGTTTGATTCAGATGATTGTTATGACGATTCCTACTATGAAACCAACTGTGCAGATCTAAGTGAACTAGAAGTTACGGATTCAGATGGTCAATGGGTTCTGGAATTATCTGATGAGGATTGGGAACTTATGAATGATGCTGCTATGCAGATGTTTGCAGTAGGTGAAGATTATTATGTAGATATGGGGCTTGATGATTACTGTGAATTTGATGATGATGGAAACCTGATTGTAGAATATGATCAGACATGGGTTGCACTGGATGGTGTTGTAGTTCCGTTTTTCTATGAGGATTATATTGAAGAGGAAGATTACTTTCTGACTTACGGTTATGTACCCTGCATCTACAATGGTGAGGACGCTGAAATAATCGTGGCATGGGATTCAGAAAATGACGGCGGCTATGTTGCAGGCGTACGTCCTGTATATGAAGAATCAGTTGCTGCCAAGGGACTTTATGAGGTTCAGGATGGAGACACCTTTAAGGTTTATTATGATATATATGACGAAAATCTGGAATATATAGATACTATAACAATTGATGATGAAATTTTTACAGTAAATGGTGAAATCAGTGTAAGCTATGAGGACGTTGTTTCTCAGCTTGGAAATACTTTTATTTATTATGTACTGGAAGATATTTATAGTAATATTTATTTTACAGAATCAATATGGTATGAAGATTGATTAATGAGAATATTTTTTAATCCGCTGAAATTTTTAATTCAGCGGATTTTTCATAAATTTCGGAATATTGTCATTTATTAATTATTCCAGTTCAAATGCACCGGTGTAAAGCTGATAATAAGTACCTTTTTCTGAAATCAGTTTTTCATGGCTGCCACGCTCAATGATTCGTCCATGATCAAGCACCATAATTACATCAGAGTTCTGAACGGTTGAAAGACGGTGAGCTATGACAAATACTGTTCTGCCTTTCATAAGTTTATCCATACCGTCCTGTACCAATGCTTCAGTACGGGTATCAATAGACGAGGTTGCTTCATCCAGAATCATAACAGGCGGATCTGATACAGCAGCACGGGCAATTGAAATAAGCTGTCTTTGTCCCTGAGACAGTCCGCTGCCGTCTCCCTTCAGAACAGTATTATATCCCTGTGGAAGCATACGGATAAATCCATCAGCATTGGCAAGCTTTGCGGCAGCAATGCAGTCGTCATCTGTGGCATTGGGATTGCCATAACGCAGGTTTTCCATAACAGTACCGGTAAACAAATTGACGTCCTGCAAAACCACACCGAGAGAACGGCGGAGGTCTGCTTTCTTTATTTTGTTGATATTGATACCATCATAACGTATTTTACCGTCGGCAATATCATAGAAACGGTTAATAAGATTGGTGATAGTAGTCTTGCCGGCACCAGTAGCACCGACAAAAGCAACTTTTTGTCCGGGTTCTGCATACAGGGTAATATTGTGAAGAACCTGTTTTTTAGGAATATACCCGAAATCTACTCCATCAAAAACAACACGTCCTTCGAGTCTGGTGTAGGTAATAGTACCGTCGTGATGAGGGTGTTTCCATGCCCATATTCCGGTACGATTTCCGGTTTCCGTAATAACTCCGTTTTCCTCTTTCGCATTGACGAGAGTAACATATCCGTCATCGGTTTCAGGTTCTTCATCCATAAAATCAAATATACGGGAAGCACCGGCAAGGGCAGTAACGATGGAATTGAACTGATTTGAAATCTGCGACACAGGATTAGTAAAGTTTCGGGAAAGGGTGAGGAATGAAGCAATCATACCAAGCGTTAAAGTTCCCGCTCCTGTAAGTCCAAGGTTGGTTATGCCGGCAATTGCCATGTATGCACCAAGAATTGCAATAATAACATATTGTACATAACCGAGAGCATTCATCATAGGCATCATTGAATTTGCATAGCCGTTGGCACTTGAAGCACTCATTGCCCATGCCTTATTTTTCTTTCGTAATTCCTCTTTGGCTTTTTCTTCGTGGCAGAATACTTTAATTACTTTCTGCCCGTTTACCATTTCTTCAACATAACCGTTGACATCAGCAAGAGTTTTCTGCTGCATCATAAAGAAAATACCTATTTTTCCGGTAATAACTTTTACGATCTGCAGAATAAGGAACATTACAATTACGGCTACTAGTGTCAGCCATACGCTGATGTAAAGCATGCAAACGAATACTGCAGCAATGGTAAAGACAGAGGAAATAAGCTGCGCCATTGACTGTGCAATCATTTGTCTGAGCGTATCAGTATCATTGGTGTAAAGACTCATAATATCACCATGAGTACGTGTATCGAATGCACGAATAGGAAGTCTCTGCATTTTTTCAAACATTTCATCACGTATCTTTTTAAGTGTTCCCTGTGCTATTGTAACCATTACACGATTATAAAACAAAGTGGAAAGTACACCAACGATATAAACTGCACCTATTACAGCAAGGGCTTTTAGAAGCTTTGTAAAAACCGGGTCTGACGTTCCAAGCAAAGGTACGATATAGTCGTCGATCAGTGTCTGTAAAAACAGAGAAGAAACGGCAGAAGCTATTGCACTGAGCAATATGCAGACTACTACAAAAACAAGCTGTCCTTTATAGTCTTTCATATAAGAAAGCAGTCTTTTCAGAGTTTTCATATCCAACTGTGCTTTGGGTGGAGTACCAGCAGGCATTTCACCCATAGGCGGCATTTTCTTTTGGTTATTCATTTTGGCTGTCTCCTTTCTTTTGTGATTCATATACTTCACGGTAAATATTACATTTTTTCAGAAGCTCATGGTGTTTACCGACTGCTGCGACCCTGCCGTCATCTAAAACAATGATCTGATCTGCATGCTGAACTGAACTTACACGCTGAGCAATAATAATTTTTGTTGTATCGGGAATATACTCTGCAAAGGATTTCTGGATTTCAGCATCGGTTCTGGTATCTACCGCACTTGTAGAGTCATCCAGAATTAAAACTTTGGGTTTTTTCAGCAATGCACGGGCAATGCAGAGACGCTGCTTCTGACCACCCGATACATTTGTACCGCCCTGCTCAATATGAGTGTCATACTTGTCCGGGAAAAGTTTTATAAACTCGTCAGCACAAGCCAGTCGGCAGGCATGTTCTATTTCCTCATCAGTGGCATTTTCATTGCCCCAGCGAAGATTTTCTTTAATCGTACCGGAAAACAGTTCGTTTTTCTGAAGGACCATTGCAACAGAATTGCGAAGTGTATCAAGGTCATATTGTCGTACATCTTTTCCGCCTAGTGTAAGACTTCCGCCGGTTACATCATAAAGACGGGGAATCAGCTGAACAAGACTTGATTTTGAAGAGCCTGTTCCGCCGATAATACCAACGGTTTCTCCTGAATTGATGGAAAGATTTATGTTATCCAGAACTTTTTTATCTGCTTTGGAAGCATAAACAAAATCCACACCTTTAAAGCATATGGAACCGTCTTTTATAACAGTTTCAGGATTCTCAGGATTGGCAATATCTGTCTTTTCATTTAATATTTCTGCTATACGGCGAGCCGAAGCAATAGAAATGGTTATCATGGCAAAAACCATTGAAAGCATCATAAGGCTCATTAATATTTGTGTTGCATAGGAAAACAATGCGGTCAGATCGCCGGTTGTCATTCCAAAAGCAGCATTATTTCCGCTTGAAACAATTGATTTTGCTCCGATCCAGGAAGTGAGTATCATACAGGCATACATAAAGAACTGCATAATAGGAGAGTTAAACGCGAGTAACCGTTCTCCCTTGGCGAAATCATTGTATATGCTTTTTGAAATTTCTTTGAATTTTCCGATTTCATAATCTTCCCGATTGAATGATTTTACAACACGAATTCCATGAATGTTTTCCTGAACCACATTATTCAGTTTATCATAAGTATGAAAAACACGGTTAAAAATAGGATTTACATTTTTTATTATCAAAAGCAGCAATATTGCCATAATAGGAATTACAGCCAGAAAAATGCAGGCAATCGTACTGTTGATCCGGAAAGATACTATCATCGAGAAAATAAGCATAACCGGACCACGTACTGCCATACGTATAAGCATCTGATATGCATTCTGAATATTGGTTACATCTGTGGTAAGGCGTGTAACAATGGATGCAGTTGAGAATTTATCAATATTAGAAAATGCAAATGTCTGAACATTGTCATACATATCCTGTCGGAGATTAGCAGAAAATCCTACTGATGTACGTGCAGCAATGTGGGCAGAAAGAACACCGGTAACAAGCTGAAAAAATGCAAAAATAAGCAAGGCAATTCCATATTTCCATACTGCATTCATATTTCCTGGTTCAATACCATCGTCGATAACTTTCGCCATACAAAGCGGTATCAGAATTTCAAATGCTGCTTCCAGTATGGACAGCAAGATTGTAATTACTGAGCCTTTTTTATGTTCACGCAGACTCCGGGCGAGTGTTTTAATCATATCATTACTCCTTTTATATGTGTAGCATACTACACTTTATATTTAAATTTAAGCCGGAATTTACCGGCTTTGCTTATTTTAAAACAACAGATTACTGATATACATTTGAATTTTTTGATTTAGAAGGGGATAAGGTTCTTATTCAAGATTTTTGTAGATAACATTAAGCATTCTTCTGAGGTCTTCGATTTCTTTGGGTGATAGAGAACTTAACATTTTTCTTTCATTGTTGTGAATATTTTGCTCCAGATCTTTTCCCATAACCTCGGCTTGTTCACTCAATTTAACAATTTTATTACGCCTGTCCGATTCATCGATCCAGGTAATAACATGACCTTTCTGTTTCATTCTGGAAACGATTCCTACCACTGTGGGATGAGACACCTCCAAAAAGGTTTCGATTTCTTTTTGTGTTGCACTGCCTCCTTTTTTATTCAGAAATACAAGTACACGGCTTTGTGTAAAAGTGAGATTAAAGTTTTTTAAATCTGCATCAGCTTTAATACTCAGTTTGTCATTGATATTTTTAATTAAATATCCTACATCTTTTTTTCTCAAAAGCTATCCTCCTTCCAATGTGTAGCATACTACACATTATAGCAGATTACTTTATACTTGTCAATAAAAATCAAATTTTGTTTATAAGTCAATAAATCCTTATTTAAAAATTCAGCCTGACTTTCATCTGGAAAATTAAGCTGATGCAAAAAATATTACATTACTAAACAGAATATTATGTTATATTAATATTTACACCATTTACCTCGACATTTTCATCGGCACGTATCATTATGTATTTAACGCCATCAATAATGCGTGTCTGGACAAGATGACTTTGCTCCGGATTTACCTTAATTGTAATATCCGGCATTTTGACTTCAAATTGTTTGCTGTCAACAATATTTTTTGGACTAAGCTGTGTGTCTTCGCCAAAAGAACTGTTGTATTTTTCTTCAAAAGATTTAACATGTTCCTGGGACACACCGCAATATTCCAGAACATCCTTGACAGTTTCCCTGGAAATAGAAAGCGGTTGTTCATCTTTATTTGCCTTATGTTCGGCTATCATAGAGGATATTTGTTCATGAACTGTCTGCATAACCTTAAAGCTGCAATCTTCAGAAACAGTTTCTTCAAGTATTGAATTGAAAACTTCTTTCTGTTCAGAAGCAGGCATCGGAATCTCGCTTTTGAATATTGCATCAACAAAGTCTGTATGACTGTCAGTAATACTGCGTGTATAGTAAAGTGCATTATAAATATTTGCCTGTCTGTCATCAAATGCAGGAAACATAAAGCCAAGCTCCGGCGGAGCTATAATCCAGTCAGAAGCAATATTGCGAAACTGATTTTCATTTACATAGTAGCTTAAAGCAGGTTTAGTCATTTTAACCGGACATACACTGCATAAAATATATGAAAAAACATCTGCAGCATCTTCCAGCTTTTCATCATCTTTTGTAAAAGAGGGAACATCATATTTTTCATATGTCAGAAGAATAAGAAATTTTTCATCAGTATTCATTGATTGAATTATATGTTTATAAAGTTCATCAGCAGCTTCATCATCATCAAGCTCTGAATTCCGCAGTGTCATTAAAAGTTTGTGTTCTTCACCTTCAATAACCTGCTGATTTGAAAATTCAATATCTATGAGATTTCTGCCTATAGTACCCGAAAGGGTTTTTTTAATAATAGCAAGAATTTTTTCAGCTTCATCTCTGGGCATTGTTCCGAAGAACTGATTAAAATCTGAGATTATTTCTTTATTTTCGTTTACATAACATCCACGGATGTTTCTGATATTTGTTTTGTCAATATTAAATCTTCGGCGGATTTCCGCAATTTCCTTTTCAGTCATATTTTTGTCCTTTTCATAAAAATGTTATATTTATTTTATTATATCACGGTTTGATTAAAAAAGCAAATTTGATTTAAAAAAAGTTACTGTTGACTAACTGCAGCTTATATGATATAATATCACTGGAAATAGAGTTAGCTCTCACTAACCTAAAAAGGAGGAAAATCAATGAGCGTAGTTGTAGTAGGCGGAAATGACCGTATGGCAACAAGGTATAAAGAAATATGCAAATCGTTTAACTGTAAGGCAAAAGTGTTCACTCAAATGCCGGCTGATTTTGAAAATAAGTTAGGTACGCCTGACCTGATGGTGGTTTTCACAAATACATGTTCTCATAAAATGGCAATACGTGTTAATCAGAAATCTGAAAAATATAATATTCCGGTAGCAAGAATTCATAGTGCAAGTGTCAGTGCACTGAAAACAGTTTTGTCAGAACATTGCAGATAATTTTTTAACGGCAGTTAGTACGTGATAACTGCAACAGGAAAGTAATCACTTATGCTGGCATATGAAAACTCTTTGTTTGTGCATAATTAACATAAATTATAGTTAGCCTAATCTAATTAACAGAAAAAATATCCAAATATTTATTTTGGTATAAAAAAGTGCCGGAAAATACTTGACTTTTTGATTCCGACAGGTTAATATAATATATGTGGTTAGAAAACGCTAACCACATATATTATGGAACAAAGTTAGCTTAATCTAACTTTTTAAGCGAATAAAAGGGGAGGAAAAATTGTGATGCCTTTGACTTTTGCTGATGTTGGTGAGGAAAATATGATAAAAAAAGTTGGTGGAAATGCTGAAACAAGGAAATTTCTTGAAAACTTAGGGTTCGTTGCCGGAGGAACAGTTACGGTAATAAGTGAAATAAGCGGAAACGTAATCGTGAATGTAAAAGATTCAAGAGTGGCTGTTTCAAAAGAAATGGCAAGTAAAATTATGGTATGATACGGAGGGGTAGTAATGTCAACATTAAGAGATGCTAAAGTCGGTCAGACTGTTACTGTTAAAAAGATAAACGGTGAAGGAGCAATAAAGCGCAGAATTATGGATATGGGTATAACCAAAGGAGTTAAAGTCTATATCAGAAAAGTAGCGCCATTAGGAGATCCGGTTGAGGTAACTGTCAGAGATTATGAATTGTCTTTGCGCAAGGCAGATGCTGAGATGATTATTACGGAATAAAATTTTCGTTTATTTTATGTATGAGTTAGTGGCAACTTACTTGTGACAGAAAGGATATGATGTAATTATGGAGATTAAAATTGCCCTTGCCGGCAATCCGAACTGCGGTAAAACAACGCTTTTTAATGCGCTGACCGGTTCTAATCAGTTTGTGGGAAACTGGCCTGGTGTTACGGTTGAAAAGAAGGAAGGCAAGCTTAAAAATCATAAAGATGTTGTGATTATGGATCTTCCGGGTATTTATTCACTTTCACCTTATACACTTGAGGAAGTTGTAGCAAGGAATTATCTTATAAATGAAAGACCGGATGCAATTTTAAATATTATTGATGGTACAAATCTTGAAAGAAATCTTTATCTGACAACACAGCTTACAGAGCTTGGAATACCTGTTGTTGCAGCAATCAACATGATGGATGTTGTAAGAAAAAACGGTGATAAGATTAATACAGTTCAGCTTTCAAAAGAGCTGGGATGTACAGTCTGTGAGATTTCTGCTCTTAAGGGGACTGGAATTAAAGAAGCGGCAGAGCTTGCTGTCAAAGCTGCCGAGGAAAAAGAGCCTATGATTCCTCAGCATTCTTTCAGCGGAGTTACTGAGCATGCAATTGCACATATTGAAGAAGCATTTTTGCATAATGTTCCTGAGGAGCAGCAGAGATGGTATGCAATCAAAATATTTGAGCGTGATGAAAAGGTTCTGGAACAGTTACAGATGTCAGAGAATGTCAGAAGCCATATTGAAAATGACATTGTTTCTGCTGAAAAAGAAATGGATGACGATTCAGAAAGTATTATAACAAACGAGCGTTATGTTTACATAGCTTCAATTATTAAGGACTGCTATAAAAAGAAAAATAAAGGCGGACTTACAATATCAGATAAGATTGATAAAATAGTTACTAATCGTTGGCTTGCTCTTCCGATATTTGCAGCTGTAATGTTTATAGTATATTATGTTTCAGTTTCGACAGTGGGCGACTGGGTAACAGGCTGGACTAATGATGTACTGTTCGGTGAATGGATTACAAATGGTGCAAATACGCTCCTTGAAAAATTAAACTGTGCGGCATGGCTTCAGGGACTTATTGTTGACGGTATTATCGGCGGTGTCGGAGCAGTTCTTGGATTTGTTCCCCAGATGCTTGTACTGTTTATTTTCCTGGCATTTCTTGAATCCTGCGGATACATGGCAAGAGTAGCATTCGTTATGGACAGAATTTTCAGAAAGTTCGGACTTTCAGGAAAGAGCTTTATACCTATGCTTATAGGTACAGGCTGCGGAGTACCTGGAATTATGGCAAGCCGTACCATTGAAAATGAACGTGACCGCCGTATGACGATCATGACAACCACATTTATTCCGTGCGGTGCAAAGATGCCTATTATCGGACTTATTGCTGGTGCGTTGTTTGATAATTCAGGCTGGGTTTCTGTTTCAGCTTATTTTATTGGATTCGCTGCTATTATAGTATCCGGTATCATGTTAAAGAAAACTAAAATGTTCGCAGGCGATCCTGCACCGTTTGTAATGGAGCTTCCGGCATATCATATGCCTACAGTAGGAAATGTACTCCGTTCAATGTGGGAAAGAGCATGGAGCTTTATCAAAAAAGCCGGAACAGTTATTCTTATTTCTGCAATTATACTCTGGTTTCTTCAGGGATTCGGATTCGTTGACGGAAGCTTTAAAATGCTTGAAGAAGACGAACTTGATTATTCTATTCTTGCTAAGATCGGCAGTGCCATTGCATGGATATTCAAACCTCTCGGCTGGGGCAACTGGAAAGCTGCTGTTGCAACTATTACCGGACTTATTGCAAAGGAAAACGTTGTTGGTACTTTTGGTATTCTGTTTCATTATTCAGGTGCAGAAGAGCTTGCTGAAAACGGTGACCAGATCTGGACAAATGTTGCGGCTGCATTTTCTCAGCTTTCAGCTTTCTCATTCCTTGTATTCAATCTTCTCTGTGCACCGTGTTTTGCGGCAATGGGTGCTATAAAAAGAGAGATGAACAGTGCTAAGTGGACTTTGTTTGCTATCGGATATCAATGTGTATTTGCTTATGCAGTTTCTCTCTGTATCTATCAGATAGGCAGTATTTTTACAGGAAATGTTAATATTATCGGGCTTATTGCAGCAGTTCTCATAATTGCTTTTGTAGTTTATATGCTTGTCAGACCTTATAAAGAAAGCTCAAAGCTTATCTCTAAAGCTGGTTTAAGAGCATAAAAAGTTTGTTTTGCAAAGGGAACGTCCTGTATGGCAGGACGTTCTCTTATTAACCTTTTTCATAAGGAGGCTTTTATATGGATTTTTTAAAAAATAATATCGGTACTATCATCGTTGCTTTGATTATTTTCGGGATTGTTGCAATGATAATAATTAAAATGATAAAAGATAAAAAAAGAGGAAAATCATCATGCGGCTGCAGCTGTGGCTGCTGTCCGAATTCCTGCTTATGTCATGATCAAACCAAAAGCGGTAAAGGGGCAGTATAAAAATGCTTACGCATTCTCAGAAAAAATATCTTTTTGCAATATATAAGCTGAGCCAAAACGGAAAACCTGTAAAATCTGCGGAGGTTGCAAAAATTGTGGGAGTCAGTAAGGCAAGTACTGTTAAAATGACTCAGCGGCTTATTGAGGACGGGTATATTATAAAAGAGCCATATATGGAAATATCCTTAACCGAAAAGGGGATAAGAGAAGCTAATGAACTTTACACTCCCAGCTTGATTTTATGTGACTTTTTATCCCGGACAGCAGGAGTTAGTAAAAGTAATTCAGACAGTGATTCAGTGGCTATGGTATCACATATGTCAGAAGAATCCGTGGAAAAGCTTGTGAAATTTGTGCTGGAATATAATATGAAAAATAAAACAGACTAAGTCTGATATAGATAATATTTAATATACAACAATACAATAGTGCTGATTCCTGAATGGTTTTGGCACTTTGTTTTTTTATTAAATTTATAGATTTAATACAAATTTAAGATTAATTTAAGAATTTTTTTATATTATATTATTAAAGAAAACGAAGGGAGGTACCTGAATTATTCAGGAATATTATGGCTATTAATACATTTCAAAGAAAAGAAGTAAAGTTTTTGCTTAATATTAATCAGTTCAGACAGCTTCTTGATGTTCTTGATGAGTACATGGAACCGGATGCATATTGTGTCGGCGGAAAAGAATATGGCATTTATAATGTTTAT
>NZ_JBJFHN010000092.1:0-10155 GCF_051893655.1 Porcipelethomonas sp.
GATGCGCCTTTTTTCAGGGGAGTGCATAAATGAAACTAAAACCGGAAATTCTGAGACTTTATGCTGTTACGGACCGTTCGTGGCTGAAACCAGGCGAAACTCTTGAAGATGCAGTAGAACAGGCAATAAACGGCGGTGCTACTATGATACAGCTGAGGGAAAAAAATTCTTCCCGGAAAGAAAAGCTAGAGCTTGCGTCAGAGCTTAAATCAGTATGCTTAAGATACAGAGTTCCGCTTATAATCAACGATTCTGTAAGCCTTGCTCTGGAATGCGGCGCTGACGGAGTTCATCTGGGACAGGATGACGGAGATATAAAAAAAGCTAGGGAAATTCTGGGGGAAGGTAAAATTATCGGTGCGACTGCTCATAATGTAAAGGAAGCCGTAGCTGCCTGTGAAGCTGGTGCGGATTATCTGGGCTGCGGAGCAGTTTTCGGCTCTTCAACCAAGGATAATACTGTTCCTCTTTCACTTAATGAACTGAAAACAATATGTGCTGCTGTAAACATTCCGGTTGCGGCAATAGGCGGAATAAATGATGGGAACATTTTAAAGCTTAAAGGTACGGGCATAAGCGGAGCAGCAGTTATATCTGCGGTGTTCGCCCGGAATGATATTTTTTCTGCGGCAGAAAATTTAAGAAAATTAATTACCCAGGTCACAGGAGAAAACTGATTATGAAAACAGTTTTAACTATTGCCGGCAGCGACAGTATCGGCGGTGCCGGAATACAGGCGGATATCAAAACGATTTCAGCCTGCGGATGTTACGCTATGAGCGTTATAACATCGGTTACTGCACAGAATACTATGGAAGTTAAAGGCATACATGACATTCCGCCGGAATTTGTGGTGAGCCAGCTTGAAGCGGTTTTTGATGATATTTTTCCGGATGCAGTCAAGATCGGTATGCTGTCAAATGCGGAAATAATCTGTGCAATAGCAGATTTTCTGAAGAGTAAAAACGCCCGGAACATAGTGGCGGATACTGTTATGGTATCTACCAGCGGATGCAGACTGTTACAGGAGGATGCCGTATCTGCACTTGTGCAGAAAATCTTCCCTGTTGCCTGCGTTATCACACCCAATGTTCCGGAAGCAGAAATACTTTCAGGAATCAGTATAAAAAAACCGGATGATATGCTTGCAGCCGCAAAAATCATTTCAGACAAATTTAACGGAAGTGTACTTGTCAAAGGCGGGCATCTGGAAGATACCGCAGCTGACCTGCTTTATACTGACAAGGGATATGAATGGTTTGAAAGCAGGCGTATAGATAATCCGAATACGCATGGGACCGGCTGTACCCTTTCTTCGGCAATTGCCGCAAATCTTGCAAAGGGAAAAGGGATTAAAGACAGCGTAAGTGAAGCAAAGGATTATGTTACGGGAGCTATAGCAGACGGACTGAATTTAGGCAGGGGCAGAGGCCCGTTAAATCATATGTATAATCCAGGAGGTAAAAATGAACTATAAAACACAGATGGAAGCTGCCAGAAAAGGCATTATAACAAAGGAAATGCAGACGGTTGCTGAAAAAGAATATATGGAGCCTGAGGTTCTCAGACAAAAGGTTGCCGAAGGAAGTGTGTGCATTCCGGCAAACGTCAATCACAAGGCACTGAGTGCTGAGGGAATCGGTTCAGGACTCAGAACAAAAATCAATGTCAATCTGGGTATTTCCGGAGATTGCCAGAATTATGATATGGAAATGGAAAAAGTCAGAATGGCAATTGACTTCGGATGCGAAGCCATTATGGATCTGAGCAACTACGGCAAGACCAATACTTTCCGCAAGGAGCTTGTTGCTATGTCTCCGGCAATGATAGGAACTGTTCCTATGTATGATGCTATAGGCTATCTTGAAAAGGATCTTCTTGAAATCACTGCAAAGGATTTCCTTAAAGTAGTGGAAGCACATGCCAGAGAGGGCGTAGATTTCCAGACGATTCATGCAGGAATCAACAAAAGAGCTGTTGAAGCCTTCAAGCGTCAGGGCAGACTTACAAATATAGTTTCCAGAGGCGGTTCACTTCTTTTTGCATGGATGGAAATGACCGGAAATGAAAATCCTTTCTATGAATATTATGATGAGGTTCTTGACATTCTCAGAGAATATGACGTTACAATCAGTCTGGGAGATGCATTAAGACCGGGTTCTATAAATGACAGTACTGACGCCGGACAGATCTCCGAGCTTATTGAGCTTGGTGACCTGACAAAAAGAGCATGGGAAAAGGACGTTCAGGTAATGGTTGAAGGTCCGGGACATATGGCAATGAATGAAATTGCCGCTAATATGACTTTGCAGAAACGTATTTGTCATAATGCACCTTTCTATGTATTAGGACCTCTGGTTACTGATATCGCTCCGGGCTATGACCATATTACATCTGCTATAGGCGGAGCTATTGCCGCTGCTAACGGAGCAGATTTCCTGTGCTATGTGACACCTGCGGAACACTTGAGACTTCCGGATGCAGATGATGTAAGAGAGGGAATCGTAGCTTCCAAAATCGCAGCACACGCTGCTGATATCGCAAAGGGCGTTCCACATGCCAGAGATATCGACAATAAGATGAGTGACGCCAGAAGACGTGTTGAATGGGATGAAATGTTCCAGTATGCCATTGACCCGGACAAGGCAAAAAGATACTTTGAAAGCGTTCCTCCAAAGGACAGACATACATGCTCTATGTGCGGAAAAATGTGTGCTATGAGAACTACTAATAAGATCCTTGCAGGCGAAAAAGTTGAATTCTGTACAGAAAAATAGTTTTTTAATATAACATTTAATCGGTCAGGTCTTTAAAAAGGTCTGACCATAACTTTTATCAAGAATGTTTTGTTATTAATTTCACAAACTGAAACAAATTCTATTGACATCCATTTCAAAAAATATTATAATATAAAAATGAAGGGAATTTTGTAACTTAAAGGCTGCATTATTCCAAAGAATGATGCGCATGCTTAAAGTGCTGCGTAATCAAAAAATCAAGGAGGATATAAACCATGTCACTGACAAAGAACCCCAACGTATTAAAATGGGTTGACGAAATGACAGCCCTTACAAAGCCGGATAAGGTAGTATGGATTGACGGAAGCAAAGAGCAGATTGACGCTTTAAAGGCTGAAGCTGTTTCAACAGGCGAAATGATCGAGCTTAATCAGGAAAAGCTTCCTGGCTGTCTGTATCACAGAACTCTGCCGAATGACGTTGCCAGAGTTGAAGACAGAACATTTATCTGCTGTAAGAATAAAGAAGACGCAGGTCCGACAAACAACTGGATGGATCCGGATGAGATGAAAGCAATGCTCACACCTATGTATGACGGTGTTATGAAGGGCAGAACAATGTATGTAATCCCTTATTCAATGGGTCCTATCGGCTCACCTCTCGCTAAGGTAGGCGTTGAAGTTACAGATTCTATCTACGTTGTTCTTAACATGAATATTATGACAAGAATGGGCAAGCAGGCTTTTGAAAACCTCGGCGATGAATCAAACGATTTCGTAAGAGGTCTTCACTCAAAGGCTGACGTTGATCCTGAAAAGAGATACATTGTTCAGTTCCCTGAAGACAATGCAATCTGGTCAATCAACTCAGCTTACGGCGGTAACGTTCTTCTCGGCAAGAAGTGCTTTGCACTGAGAATTGCTTCTTATCAGGGCAAGAACGAAGGCTGGATGGCTGAACACATGCTTATCTTAGGCGTTAAGAAGCCTGACGGAGAAGTTAAGTATATCTCAGCTGCATTCCCGTCTGCATGCGGTAAAACAAACCTTGCAATGCTTATTCCGCCGGAAGGCTACAAGAAGGACGGCTATGAAGTATTTACAGTCGGTGACGATATCGCATGGATGAAACAGGGCGAAGACGGCAGACTTTATGCTATTAACCCTGAAAATGGTTTCTTCGGTGTTGCTCCGGGTACAAATGCAAAGTCCAACTATAATGCACTTGCTTCAACAATGAAGGATACTATTTTCACAAACGTTGCTATCAACAATGATGACAATACTGTTTGGTGGGAAGGTCTTGACAAGAATCCTCCGGTTAATGCAACTGAATGGAAGGGTGCTAAGGTAAACGGTCCTGAGTATACTTCTGCTATGGGTCCTGACGGCAAGCCTCAGAAGCTGGCTCATCCGAACTCAAGATTTACAGCTCCTGCAAAGAACTGCCCTTGTATTTCTCCTGAATTTGACAATCCTCAGGGTGTTCCGATTTCCGCTATTATTTTCGGCGGCAGACGTGCTTCTACAACTCCGCTGGTATATCAGTCATTTGACTGGACTCACGGCACATATGTAGGTTCAGCAGTTTCTTCTGAAACAACAGCTGCTGCAACAGGTGCTGTAGGCGTTCTGAGACATGATCCTATGGCTATGAAGCCGTTTATCGGTTACAATGTAGGCGATTACTGGGCACACTGGCTTGAAATGGGCGAAAAGCTCGGCGACAAGGCTCCTAAGATCTTTAACGTTAACTGGTTCAAGAAGGATGAAGACGGCAACTTCATGTGGCCTGGATTCGGCGACAATATGAGAGTTCTTGACTGGATCATAAAGAGATGTGAAGGTACAGTTGATGCTGAAGAAACAGCTATTGGTTATGTTCCTAAGAAGGGTGACATCAACGTTGAAGGTATCGAAGACGAGGTTACACCTGAAGTTATGGATAAGCTTCTTGATGTTGATAAGGATCTCTGGCTTAAGGAAATTGCTGAAATGCGCAGATACTACAAGGAAGATATTGCTGATAAGGGCGGCAGAATTCCTGAAGCTCTGATAAAGCAGCTTGATAATCTTGAAGCAAGACTTAACAAGTAATTGCAGACCTTTAATATATAGTAAAAACCGGTTCGGATGGAACCGGTTTTTTGTTTATAAATTAATACCGAGATAAAATCAAAATGGGCAGTCTTTTCTTACAGGACTGTCCATTTTTTGAGGTTTGAAAAAAAGTTTTGACCGAAATTTTATGAATTCTGATAAATCATTTTGATTAGTCACCAAATGAAATTCCCAGATCTTTTGCTGTTTTTACCAGCTGATCGTCCGGATCGACAAATTTGGTTTTACCAGCAATATCAGACAGTTTGTTTGCAGTAATTTTACCGCCGACCTTTGCAACTGTTCTGCCGTACTTTTCCTGAGCGATAAGTTCTGCGGCATGAACACCGAACTGTGTTGCAAGAATTCTGTCATACGCACTCGGACTGCCGCCTCTTAGCATGTGTCCAGGTACGCAGGTTCTTGTTTCAAGACCTGTTTTTGACTGAATCTGTGCGGCGATTCTGTTTGTAGCTGTTGTGATACCGGCTTCTGCACGAAGTCTTGCACGTTCTTTTTTCTTCATTTGTGCTTCATTTACATCGAATACGCCTTCAGCAACAGCAACAATAGAAAAGTTTTTGCCGCTTTCGCTTCTCTTCATTACTGATTCACATACCTTGTCGATATCATAAGGAATTTCCGGAATAAGAATAATGTCCGCACCGCCGGCAATACCTGCATTTAATGTAAGCCATCCTGCCTTGTTGCCCATGATTTCACAAAGGAGAATTCTCGAATGGCTGTTAGCAGTAGTATGAAGTCTGTCAAGAGCATCTGTTGCGATGTCCACAGCAGTATGGAATCCGAATGTAACATCTGTGCCGAAAATATCATTGTCAATTGTTTTAGGAAGACCTATTACATTAAGACCTTCGTCTGAAAGCAGGCGGGAGGTTTTGTGAGTTCCGTTTCCACCCAGAGTGAGAAGACAGTCAAGCTTTTGCTTTTTATAGGTTTCCTTCATGTTCTTGACCTTGTCCACATTATCATCACCGATAACCTGCATCATTTTAAACGGCTGACGTTTTGTACCGAGAATTGTACCGCCTCTGGTGAGTATTCCGGAAAATTCCTCCGGACGCATATCACGACAGATATTGTTGATAAGTCCGTAATAGCCTTCGGCAATACCTACGATTTCGACATTTTCAGTACCCATTTTTTCATAGCATGCCTTTGCAACGCCCCTGATAGTTGCGTTAAGTCCCGGACAGTCTCCACCGCTTGTAAGAATACCAATACGTTTTTTCATTTTGACCTCCCTGCCGCTTTAGTCACAGCGAACGGCACGCCGAAATTTTACATAGATTTAATTTGTTTAAAACACATAATGCATTGTTTATATTATAACAATTTTTATGAAAAATGTCAATAACGATAGTCTGATTTCATGATTTTTTTATGCTGTGTTAAAATTAAAAAGCGGACGATTTGAAACGTCCGCTTTTGATTTTATGAATTTATGATAATTCTTTTAAGAGCTATAACATCAAAAACATTTATTTTACCATCTTCATTTAAATCAATATTAGAAAGGTCTTCATTCGGGATGCTTGTAAATTCGACAAGATATTTTTGCAATTTTACCACATCTGCAACACGGATTTCTCCGTCACCGTCAATATCTCCTGGCTTAGGCAGACTGTCAAGATAATTTTTCAGTTGCATCAGGTCTGACAAATCAATCACCCCGTTGCCGTCAACATCAAGACGAGTGTAGTCATCAAATTTTATTGAAGATGGATCCATTATATATTGATTCAGATCATCATAATCTTTTTGATTAACCTGACCGTCATTATTAATATCATAGTTATATGATACGGAAGTAGTTACTTTTGGTTCGGTGGTTGTGGCTGCCTGAATTGTCGTAGTTGAGATGGAAGTGGCTGAAGTATTTTTCGTAACAGCCTGAGTTATAGTAGTTGAGATGGAAGCGGCTGAAGTATTTTTCGTAACAGCCTGAGTTACAGTAGTTGAGCTGGAAACGGCTGAAGTATTTTTCGTAACAGCCTGAGTTATAGTAGTTGAGATGGAAGCGGCTGAAGTATTTTTCGTAACAGCCTGAGTTACAGTAGTTGAGCTGGAAACGGCTGAAGTATTTTCCGTAACTGCCTGAGTTATAGTAGTTGAGATGGAAGTAGTAGAAATTGTTGTATTGTTAGTAGTAACAGCTGTTGTTACCGCTGGGGTGGTTTCAACAGGCACTTGTCCTAATGAAACAAAGTTTTTGTTATATTTTTCTGCATAAGCCTGAGCAGTGGAATTTTCATAGCCGTAAATTGTGCCGGTAAAGTAATAACCAAAAGCTTCTTCTGAATCATCAATTTCACATTCAGGGTTTTTTATTGTAACTGTTTTAAGGTTACTGCAACCGCTGAATGCATCCGAAATTGTCAGTACACTTTCAGGAATAGTTATTGTGGTCAAGCCGGTACAATTATAGAATGCCCAACTTCCAATAGTTAAAACTCCGTCAGGGATGTTTATTGACGTTAAATTGGACATTCCGCTAAATGCATACCATGAAATATACTTAAGATTGTCAGGCAATTTTACACTTGTTAAGTTTTCACATAATGGCTCCATATCATTTCCGATTTGTGTAACAGATAAACCATCAATTTCTGACGGGATTACAATATCAGTGTCAGTGCCGATATATTTTTTTACCCAGATTTGCGGATTTATTTCATTATAAACAGTATATTCAAAATCTGATACAGAAGTGGCTTCATCTTCATTTAAAGTATCATAACTTGAATCATCGCTGGTTACCGCATTAACATTTACGAACGGTACCCTGCAGCACAAAGCATTTACAGCACACAGTATTGCAGCAGCGACACTTAAAAATTTTTTTACACTCATAAAATCTACCTCCTGAATTATTTATTTTCATTTTATCAGTAAAAGCTTATAATGTCAAGCATTTACTGGTTTTAAGCCGGAATTTAATGCTGTATTATATAAATATTTTTTTATTTTTCACTTGTTATACACAATTTTGGATTATAATAAAAATACAAATTGAATTAACATGATAAAGGAGATTTGACATGTATAAGATACTTGTAGTTGACGATGAAGTTAATATCAGACGAGTGGTACGTGAATACGCCGAATTTGAGGGATATGAAGTTGCTGAAGCTGAAAACGGCATGGAAGCTGTGGAGATGGTAAAAAACAATGATTACGACCTTATTGTAATGGATGTTATGATGCCGAAGCTTGACGGTTTTTCCACATGCAAGGAGATAAAAAAATACAAAACCATTCCAGTAATCATGCTTTCTGCAAGAGGTGAGGAATACGACAAGCTTTTCGGATTTGAACTGGGTATAGACGACTATGTTGTAAAGCCTTTTTCTCCCAAAGAACTTATGGCGAGAATAAAGGCGGTTCTTAAAAGAAATGCAGCACCGGAGTCTTCTGTTCCGGAAAAGCTCAAATTTGAGGGACTTGAAATTGATCTTGCAGGACGTGAGGTATACGTTGACGGTCAGAAAGCATCCATGACTCCGAAGGAATATGACCTTTTATTCTATCTTGTGAAAAACAAGAATCTTGCCCTTACAAGAGACAAGCTTCTTGAGGAAGTCTGGGGTTACGACTTTTTTGGCGATGACAGAACTGTTGATACTCATATAAAAATGCTCAGAAACAGTCTTGGACCGTACAGAAAATTTATTGTAACTTTGAGAGGAATGGGATATAAGTTTGAATACACCCAAAACTAAAACAGCGGTAAGTCTGAAATTCAGAATATGGGAATATTTCATATTTTTCACGGCGGTAGTATTTATTATGCTGTGGTTTTTTCAGATTGTCTTTCTGGAAAATTTCTATGAAAGAATGAAAATTTCAGACGTAAAGCAGTCTGCTCAGGAAATCATTTCAGAGTATGGCTCTGACAATTACGGAAGGCTTCTTACAGAGATTGCCATATCAAATGATCTGTGCATTGAAATTGTTGATAAATACGGACGAGTGATTTACACTAAAGATACTCTGGGTAAAAGCTGTCTTATACACAGTCCGGAATCCATGAAAAGTGACTTTCTTGCAAAGCTTAAGGAAAGCGGCGAAGATACTATATATTTCAAGAAATTCAATTCGGCAATTAATAATGATATGCTGGTATTTGCGGCAGTTATCGGAAGTGTGAATTCTCCTGACGGATATCTGCTGATAAATACGCCTCTTGTGCCTGTAGGGTCTACAGTTTCCATTATTAAAAGGCAGCTGTTTTTAATTACAATTTATCTGGTACTGTTAAGCCTTATAATTTCGTTTTTCATGGCAAGAAGAATTTCAGAGCCAATTACGAAAATTACAAAATCCGCAGAAAAAATGGCAGCCGGAAATTATAATATAAAATTTGAAGGCGGGGATTATCTGGAAATCCAACAGCTTGCAAGTACCCTTACTTATGCCGGAGAGCAGATCTCAAAGGTTGATGCCATGCAGCGAGACCTTATTGCCAACGTTTCCCATGACCTTAGAACACCTCTTACAATGCTTAAAGCCTATGCGGAGATGATAAGGGATCTGTCCGGAGATAATCCACAGAAGAGAAATGAGCATCTTGAAATAATAATAGAAGAAACCGACAGACTGGCTCAGCTTGTAAATGATATTCTGGATCTTGGAAAGCTTGAGGACGGAAGTCAGAAGCTTAACTATTCTGAGTTTAATATAAAAGAACTTATGGAGGATATTATTACAAGATACGACGGTATTTCCAAAAAGAAGGATTATCATATTCACTTTGAAGCGGACGAAGATATTATTGTAAAATGTGACTTTATTAAAATTCAGCAGGTTATTTATAATCTTATAAATAATGCGATTAATTATACCGGAGAAGACAAGCAGGTATTTGTCCGTCAGAAAAATATGGACGGATGTGTAAGAATCGAGGTCGCCGACACAGGTGATGGAATTGAATCGGATAAAATCAAACTTATTTTTGATAAATATTACCGTTCCGAAAACCATAAAAGAGAGGTCGTCGGAACAGGTCTGGGACTTTCCATTGTGAAGGCTATTTTAAAAAAACATGGTTATAATTTCGGAGTTTACAGCGTTGTGGGGAAAGGTTCTACATTCTGGTTTGAAATCAAGGATATTGTAACCCAAAACGGTGATGAAAAATTACCGGAGGAAAATAAATCCGAAAAAAAGCACCATGAGAAAAAACAGCATGAAAAGAAAGAAACTAAAGAAAAATAAATCGGGCGGACATGCTTTCAGATTTTTTTCAAGGACTTTTCACATGACTTTCACACTATAAAATTATAATATAAACATAC
>NZ_JBJFHN010000093.1:0-9978 GCF_051893655.1 Porcipelethomonas sp.
TCAGTACCGAAATAATATTTATTTTTGTTTATTGTCTGCCAGCCTGTTTTCATAACACCGTCAGAACCGAAATAATATTTATTTTTATTTATTGTCTGCAATCCGGTCTTCATAATACCGTCAGAACCGAAATAATATTTATTTTTGTTTATTGTCTGCAATCCGGTCTTCATAATACCGTCAGAGCCGAAATAATATTTATTTTTGCTTATTGTCTGCCAGCCTGTTTTCATAATACCGTCAGAGCCAAAATAATATTTATTTTTGTTTATCGTCTGCCAATTATAAACCATTTTGCCATCGGAATTAAAATAATATGTATTTCCGTTAATTTTAATAAATCCGGTTTGCATAACGCCCTTTTGATTGAAATAATACTTGTTTCCGTTTATTTTAACTAATCCTACAGACATTTTGCCATTTTCCCCAAAGTAATATTTCTTTTTATTGATAGTTTTCCATCCGGTAGCCATAAAACCGTCATTATCAAAATAATAGGTATCATTTTTAATAGTTAAGAAGCCTACTGCCCATGTATGATCTTCATAATAATAACATGTTTTACCGTTTTTAAATGACTGAAAACCTGTTTGTATAATTCCGCTTTTGTCAAACCTGTACGGGTGATTATTAATATATTGGTCACCTGTATACTTTCCTGTTTCAGAATCTATATAATAGTATTTTCCCATGTAATTAATCCAGCCGTACATTGGGTTAGCGGTTTCATAATCAAAATAGAGTCGAATACCGTTTACAGTCTGCCAGCCAAGCTGAACACGTCCGGCAGGTGAGATTATATAATCACAGCCGTTTATAGTAATAGGGGACTTGTCATAATCACCTTTTACAATTACACCGTTTTCATCGCCGTAATACATATTACTTTCGTATTTTATAAATCCCGTCTGTAAAATACCCTTTTCATTAAATATATATGTCTGACCATCTATATCATGCATACCTGTGAATTTTCCGGACTGTTTATCACAATAATATAAATTATCCATATAATCTATCCAACCATAAACAGGTGAATGAGTATTATAGTCAAAATATATTCGCAGGGAATTTATAGTTTGCCAATCGGTTTTTAACGCACCATTTGGGGCAAAGAGATATGTTTCACCGTCTATTTCTAACGTACCGCTTGCCGGAACACCATCAGAGTAATAGAACCATCTGCCGTTTATCAGATTCCAGCCGTTCCCGGACTCCTCTGAAGACACCTCAGTTGTAATTGTCGTATCATTTGCATCAGTTAAAGAAACTGTTGTTTCATAGGTTAATTCTGCCGATGTTAATACTGAAGTATCTGAATAAGCAGGTTCAGTAATGCTTTCCGTTACATCTGTGATGCTTGGCTCTGTAACATCAGCAGCTGTTTCTGTTTCCTGACCGCAGGCACATATCCACAGTGTCCCGACGGCAGCCGTGGCTGCGGCAGCAGATAACAGATATCTTATTAATTTCAATTGTTATATCACTCCTTACAGTTTTTAATTTTGATAAATAATCCTTTTGATTATTATACCATAAATTGTTTAATTTGTAAATAATTACTCTGATTTGCTGATAAAATGTATATAGAATAAATTTTGAACCGTTCCCTTTGCAGGAAACGGTTCAAATCAGCAAGTAAGTTCAGGAATAAAATGAGAATTATCAGTTTATAAAATAAGTATGCTTGGTTTTCCATTTAGTAAGAGCGATATTCAGCCACAATGAATATATTCCAAGTGTAATAATACATAGCAGCAGCCATTTTATCCAGTTTCCGAAAAGCTGAATAGCTTTTCCGTCAAATCCCAGACGATGCCCGTTAATAACTGTATGCTTTATTTTCCAGTTATAAACCATGCATAATGCCCACGGATAACATATTCCAAGGGTACACACTGTTACAATAAGTCCCAGAAGCCGCCAGCCAATAAGCTGAAGCAGACCGCCGTCAAAATAGGACTGAGTTGACAGAGAGTTCTGCGAAACACTGACAGGATTCTCTGCGGCAGAATTTTCAATTGTTGTCTGTTCTGACATTTCAATAACCCCGTTTCAATAATTTACATAAATATTTTACCATATGAAGTGCAAATTTTCAATAAGCATATTAAAAGAATATAGAGTTATATTTTTGTACAATTTCTACAATTTAATTAAAAATATTGTTGTGACAAATTGTAAATAACGCTCATTCATATCTTAATGCATCTATAGGATCAAGGTTTGCTGCCTTTACTGATGGAATAAGACCGAAAATTATTCCTACTGCCATTGAAAAGATAACCGAAACTGCTATAGATATACCACTTATGGCAACAGGGACATCTGCAAATTTTGAAATTATCTGAGCCAGAATAATTCCGGCAGCGATTCCTATAATTCCGCCGATACTTGTAAGGACTGCGGCTTCAGTCAGAAACTGTCCGAGAATTACTTTTTTTCTGGCACCCAGAGCCTTTTTCAGTCCGATTTCTCTTGTACGCTCCGTAACAGATACAAGCATAATGTTCATAACACCAATACCGCCTACCAGAAGAGAAATTCCGGCAATACATATAACAAGGGTATTTGTGGAATCACTGAGTTTCTGGAGTGACTTTGCCTTTTCAAGCTGATCTTCACCTTTATATTTTATTCCGCTGTCCTCTGAAACCGAAAGATTTCCGTTTAACAGCTCTGCTGCCTCTTTGCCTGCCTTTGTCATACTGTCTGTATCAACGGCTTTTATAATACAGTTCTGCGGTTCGTCAAAGCGGAAAACTACAGGCCATGATTTCAATGGAATAAATATCTGTCCGCTGGAATTATCCTGATTATAAAGCTGATAATCCTCATAGGAATTTATAACCGGTTCGAATTTACTGCTCTGTACGGCGACTCCGATAACCTTAAAAGGTTCGCCGTTAATATCAATTATTTTTCCTACTGGTTCTTCTCCTCCGAAAAGACTTGTTGCAGTGGTAGTATCAATTACAGCACACTTCTGGTTTCCTCTGTAATCCCTGTCTGAGAAACCCTTTCCGGACTTTATTCTGTATCCTGCCGTACTGAAATAATTTTCGTCAATTCCCAGAATACTGCCGCCGCTTAATGATGTATTCATATAATAAATTGAATCGCAATAGGTTCTCTGACGGTAAAGGGAAACGGCATCAATTTCATCAAAGTCTTCAAGCTGATTTTTTGTTTCACCAGAAATAACAGGAATTCCCGCCGGAACAGACTGGTACTGAAAATCCATTTCTCCGTCACCCTGATAAAGAGAAATTTTAACCGTATTATTTCCGGCACCTATAAGGTTGTTTTTTATCTGTTCATTGGTACCCTTAATTGTAGACACAATAGCGATAATTGCGGCGATACCGATAATAATTCCAAGCATTGTTAGAAACGAACGAACCTTATGAGATAAAATACCTTTAAATGACAATCTTATATTTTCAAACATATCCGTTCACCTCTTACCATAAAACTTCATCAGTATCTTTGGTTTTAATGCCTTCCTTTATATTTTTTCCATAAGGAAAGCATATTTTGTCACTTTCACTGAGTCCGCCTTTTATTTCAATTTCATAACCGTAAATAATTCTTCCTGTTTTTACATACTGCTTTTTAAGCCGACCGTTTTCATCAGCTTTCATAACATAATACTTTCCGTCCTCTTCACGGACATAGACCAAAGGAATAAACATTCCCGATTCCTCTGCCTGTGCAGGAATAGTTATGCTTATTCCCGTATCAGCTGACATGGAAGTATCGTCTGTTATTTCAGCAGTGAATTCATAGGTACTGCTGTTGGGGTTTTCATTCCAGTTCTGTGAGAAATATGAAACAGGTGCAGTGCTGACCTCTGTGACCTCTGCCATGGCAGTTTCTCCTGTTTCCCATGACATTACATTCACCATTGAGCCTGGTGTTACCTTATCGAGATTCATTTCGCCTACATATCCGGTAATGCAAAGTCCGCTTTGTCCCTGAATCACAATAAACGGACTGTCTGAATCAAGATTTTCCAGATCCCCCACAGAGCTTACCACACCGTCAATATTACTTATAATGCTTCCGCTGTCTTTTTGTTCCTTGGCGATCTTGTATTCAAGTTCAGCAGATTTTTTATCTATTTCCAGAGCATTTATCTCGCTTTCCTTTTCAGAAACCATTTTTGCAAGCTCTGCCCTTGAATACATATAGTCATCAGAGTCAGGATCCAGCTGAAACTCTGTATATTCAGGTTCTTCATATTCATAGGTGTCTTCAGTTGTTTCCTCTGCCAGTACTTTAAAGCTTCCGAAGATTTTAGCGTTGAATTCAAGTGAGATACCGCCGTCAGCATTTAAAGTTACACTTTCACCTACACACCAGTCCTCTATATTTTCTTCCTTTATATTTCCGCCGAAAACAGTCCACTGATAAATAGCCGTATCCGATTCATCATAAACCCTGAATACGTTGTAGCTGTTGTTTTGCATAATTGTCTGCAAAAATGCCGCCTTTACGACTGTATCGCCGGTGCAATTGAAAATAAGCGGATTTTCTGCACTTCCCTTACCACTTACTGCCGAGGCAGAGTTTTCTATTGATGAAAGCTTTTCTACTGACGGCTTTTCCGGTATTACCGGTTCCGGCGGTTCGACCGGTTCAGGTTCAGGCATCATTTCTGACGGTTTCAGATTTTTAAGTTTTGTAAGTTCTTTTTGTGCAGTTTTTATATTTACATCTGCCATGGAAACTGCATTTTCCTTCTGCTTGACATCAATTTCCAGAGCTGTCATATCATATTTCATAAGAGGGTCGCCTTTTTTGACAGTATCCCCCTGTTTAACAAGTACTTCGTCAACAAGCTTCTGATTGTCCAGCATAACCTTCTGAACGTTTCCGGAAGTGATCATACCTGAAAGCTCAATATCATCTCCCCAGTAGGAGTCCATCATGTTTGAAACGAGAGTAACCTCTGCCACAGCCTTTCTGGATTTCCTTGATTCATTTATCTTATATGCACCGAAAGTACCTGACGCTATAACTGCCACGCACACAAGAGCAATAATAAGCTTTTTCATTACTCCTCACCTCCGTTTGATCCGGAGAGCATACCGTCCCTTATAAACATAATTCTCTTTGCATGGTCGGCAATTTCCCTTTCATGAGTAATCATTACTATTGTAACTCCCTCATCATTAAGACTTTTAAAAAGCTCCATTACCTGTTCGCCGGATTTTGTATCCAGTGCGCCTGTAGGCTCGTCCGCAAGAAGGAGTCTTGGATTATTTACCATTGCTCTTGCAATTGCCACACGCTGTTTTTGTCCGCCGGAAAGCTGAGTAGGCTTAAAATTTATTCTTTCCTCAAGGCCTACTTTCACAAGAGCTTCTCTGGCAATATCTCTTCTTTCTTTTCTCGGAACTCCTGCATACAAAAGCGGAAGTTCAACATTTTCCACTGCCGACTGACGTGGAAGAAGATTAAAATTCTGAAATACAAAGCCTATTTTTTTATTTCTTATTTCTGAAAGCTGTCTGTCATTGCAAAGTGAAATATCAGTATCATCAAACATAAATGTTCCAGAAGTCTGTCTGTCAAGACAGCCGATAATATTCATTAATGTTGATTTTCCGGAGCCGGAAGGCCCCATAATTGCAAGGTATTCTCCGCTTTCAACCGACAGATTTACGTTTTTAAGTACAGGTACGGCTTCTTTTCCCTGCATATAGTCTTTGCAGATTTCTCTTAAATCAAGTACCATAAAGAAGCCCTCCTCAGCCTGCCGGAACAGCGTCAATATCGCTTATATCTTCCTGATCCGGAAGTAATTCTCCGTCTTCATCGTCAATATTATCCTCAGGGTTCTCCTGTTCGTCTGCTCCGGGCAAAGGTTCGCCGTTTTCATCGTAATATTCATCATATTCTTCATAATCCCCGTCAATATCATCCGGCATTATATCTTCATCATCGTACTGGAATTCCTCTTCAAATCCTGCTTCATCTATATCTGCAGTAGTCGGCATTCCCTCTTTATAATCATCTGACGGATAAGCTATATTATCCTCATCTGTAAGACCGGAAACAATTTCACAGTCTCCATAGTTTTCGTCCTTTTCCCCCACTTCAACATACTTCTTTTCCAGCTTGTCCTTTTTTCCGGAAACCCAGACGTATGTCTTTCCGTCATCGTCTGTTACAATGTAATCCTCATAAATCCATACTCCGGTTTTTTCAGCTGCCTCAAGCTGTCCGAAATCCGGTTCAATTATAACATGCTGTCCCAGCATAAGTCCGTCAATATTATCAAGTGTTACATAAAAAGGATAGTTTGATGAAGATGTCATCTCATCAGTTTCTCCGTACATATTATAATCTGAATTCTGTTCAGGTTCTGAACCGATTTCCGAAATAGTACCATTCCATGTTATGGTATCGTCAGTTCTTGAACGGATAATAACCGGCATATCGGCATATATTGCCATCATATTCTGTTCGTTTATTTTTCCCTTTACCCTGAAATCTCCGCTGGCAATGATGGTCATTACAACGTCCGCATCGGAAGTGTCTCCGCCGTACATATCCTCCTGCTGATTTCCTGAACCGTCAGCGGAATTTATCTTATTTACCGTACCAGCCATTTCTGACTTTACTGTTGCATTTTTTATTGAATTTTTCAGCTTTTCAAGTTCAGCTTTTTTCACCTTTATATCATATTCTGCTTTTGAAATATCCGTCTTTAAAGACTGTATCTGCGCCGAATAAGAATACTGGTCATCACTTGAAGCATTTTTCTTATCATTTTCCAGCTGAGTAATTTGCTTTTCCATTGAGTCAATATCATTATTGTATTTTTCAATTTCAAGTTCTCCCTGTTCAAGATCAAGCTCCATTGATTCAACATCATAAGTAAACAGTTCTGTACCCTCTTCCACCTGATCTCCTTCCTTGACAAGAATTTCCTTTATCTGCTTTGTTGTATCATATTTCACGTCAAGGGTTTTCTGAGATTCTATAACTCCGGAAAAGCATTCGCCGCTTAATGACATTGCGTTTACAGTATTAATATCAGAAACCGGAGTTACAAAAACCTTTTCAGAGCTTTCGTTGTCAGAACCGGTTTTCCACAGAATTATTCCTGCTGCTGCAGCTGCCAGAACTACTGCTGCTGACACTGATGCAATAATTATTTTTTTCTTTTTTTCCATTTGAGTATCCTCCTTTTCTTTTTGTACTAACTGTATTATACACAATAACACACTTTAAGTCAACAAACAAATCAATATGTATCTGTTTTGTAATATTATCATCACAAAACAAAAATCCCGGTCAGCACTTGTTAAAAGTCTGACCGGGATTAGTATAAAAAAGCGATACCGCACAATCAGCGGCTGTTGCCTTACCGGAATTTAATTGCCATATCCTTTGGCAATATAAGAAGCAATTGCAGCAGCGTCTCTTACATTAACAATTCCGTCCGAATTAAAATCAGCACTTGGGGGAAGCTCACTGACTTTCTGCTCTGCAAGTTTACGTGCAATCAATGAGGCGTCCCTGATATTCACAACACCGTCTTCGTTTGCATCGCCTGCAATAAAATCAAGTGAAGTAAATGTAAGACTATATGTAAGAGTCACATTGTCAGATGATACAAGTTCTTTTGCCGGGGAAGACAGTATACTGTCAGTAAGATTCAGATTATATACATATATATCACTGTATTCCACAGAATTTACAAAGTATTCTGTATCATCAACATAAACAGTCTGGGTATAATAGATAGGATTTGAGGATGTTTTAAATTTGGGAATACCGATTTTCACCATATAAGAGCTAAAATATTCTACATTTTCATCATCAAAACTGTTGCATTCCAGAGGGAAGACATAAACATCTCCCTCGTTTACAGTATCAGCCTTTATTACGCTGTCATATATCAGGAATCCTTCATCCGGAGACTCCGGAGTAACTTTATAAATCTGGATATATGTATCACTTCCGGAATCGGGAGTAACACATATTTTTCCGCACACATTATCATGGAATTCGTATTTTGAGCTTACTGTTATTTCTTCTGCTTTAGCACCCAAGCTTCCCATAAGAAACGATGCCATAACCGCAGCTGAACAAAGTATTGGTTTTATCTTCATATATTTATCCTCCATTTAACATTATCCCGGATATGCCGGTGATGCATAACCGTAAATACACGCATCATCAAGTTTGTATACCTTCTGACGGCAGACATCTCCGCTGTTTCCCTCGATTGTATGAACATATCCGTTTTCAACATAGTCCACAATTCCTATATGATCGGCAACGCCGTCACCTTCCCAGTCGAAAAAGATATAATCTCCGGTTATTGGCTTATAGTTTCTGCCTTTCCACTGATTATGTGCCTTAAACCAGTCAATACCCACCTTACAGGAAATAAAAATCGGAATATCTCCGTTTTGAGTATATCCGCAGTGAGCAGCACACCATGAAACAAAGCATGCACACCATTCTATGCGATATTCAAAACCGTACCATGTCCAGTAAGGGCGTCCGCCTTCGTTTCCAAGCTGTGTCAGAGCCAGAGCCGCAATATCCTGATTTCCTTCTTTCACCATTGCACCTGTAGAATAAAAGCAGTAATTTTTACCGTCAATTTTATGTCTGTAGGTGTACATAGCTCCATCCGAACCGAAATAATATTTATCGTTGTTAATTGTCTGCCAGCCGGTCTGTTTTTTTCCGTCTGAGGAAAAATAATATGTTTTACCGTCAATGGAAATAAAGCCTGTCTGCATAATACCGTCAGCATTGAAATAATACTCACCGGAAGAATACTTAAGCCAGCCTACAGTCATTTTTCCGTTATCGCCGAAATAATATTTTTTTGAATTAATTGTCTTCCAGCCGGTCTGCATAACACCGTTTGTGTTAAAATAATATTTTGTATCTCCTATAGTCTGAAGACCTGTTTTCATTACCCCGTCTGTACCGAAATAATAGGTTTGTCCGCTTACTACATATAATCCCAGAGCCATTTTTCCGTTATCGGCAAAATAATATTTTTTTGAATCAATTGTCTTCCAGCCGGTCTGCATAACACCGTTTGTGTTAAAATAATACTTTGCGTCGTCTATAGTATAAAAACCTGTCTTCATTACCCCGTCTGTACCGAAATAATAGGTTTCACCGTCTATTGCATACAGTTCCAGAGCCATTTTGCCGTCAGGCTGGAAATAATATTTTTTAGATTTAATTGTCTGCCAGCCATAGCACATATACCCGTCATTGTCAAAATAATAGGTATCTCCGCCGATTTTTTTCATGCCGTATGCTACAGTAGCGTCTTTATAATAATATCTGGTAAGACCGCCCTCAAAAGACTGAAAGCCTGTCATTATAATTCCATTGGAATCAAATCTGTAGGGATGTCCGTCTATATAATGGTCACCTATATATTTCCCGATTTCCATATCGGAATAATACATATATCCTTTGTATTTTATCCAGCCCTGTGCCGGTATTGCCGTATCGTAATTATAATAAAGTCTCAGACCGTTTACAGTCTGCCAGCCCAGCTGAACACGTCCGGAAGGCGAGATAATATAGCTGTATCCGTTTATTTCAATAGGTGTTTTATTGAGATCACCCTTTACTATTGCTCCGGTTTCATCGCCGTAATACATATAACTGCCGTATTTTATGAATCCAGTCTGCAAAATACCCTTTTCATTAAAGATATATGTATTTTCCTCTATTTCCTGTATACCTGTGAGCTTGCCTGACTGCTTATCGCAGTAATACATATAATCCATGTAATTTATCCAGCCGTAAACAGGTCGTCCGGTTTCATAGTCATAATATTTTCTGATAGATTTAACAGTCTGCCACTCTGTTTTCAGCACACCGTTTGTAGCGAACAGATAATATTCACCGTTAATCAGTCTTTCACCGCTTACTGCTCTGCCGTTTTGATAGTAGTACCATTTTCCGTCAAATTTATGC
>NZ_JBJFHN010000094.1:0-9852 GCF_051893655.1 Porcipelethomonas sp.
AAATCCTCAAAATAAAAAATACCAAAGCCTAATATTATAATTATTTTATTATATATATGTCTTAATACAAGTGGTATTTTCTTCATTTTCTTTTTGCCCACAAGGGTTTCTAAAAAAATAAACAGTCCGAAATACAATCCCCAGATTATATAATTCCAGCTTGCACCATGCCACAAACCAGTACAGAACCAGACAAGAAATAAACCACCATATTTTCTCCTTTTACCGAAAATCGGAACATACAGTAAATAATCACGGAAAAAAGTACTTAAAGAAATGTGCCATCTCTGCCAGAATTCAGAAACATCCTTGCAAATAAACGGATAATTAAAATTTTCATTAAAATGAAATCCGAAAATTCTGCCCATTCCAATAGCCATATCCGAATAACCTGAAAAATCATAATATATCTGTAAAGCATATAAAGCTGCTCCCAGCCATGTACCGGCAATAGAAACATTTTTCATATCTCCGCCGAACAATGAATCAACAACTGTACTGAGATTATTGGCAATTATAACTTTTTTTGCAAGACCAATTGCCAGGCGTGAAAATCCGTTATACAAGTCATCTAATGTAGTTTTTCTTGAGTCAATTTCAGATTCTATAGTACTGTATCTGACAATCGGACCTGCAACCAGCTGCGGAAAAAGTGAAACATACATTAAAAATTTTGGAAAGCTTTTCTGAACATCAACATTTTCCCAATAACAATCTATTATATAGGAAATCATTTGAAATGTAAAAAAGCTTATACCAATAGGAAGCCGAATTTCAGGTACAGGTATGTGCAAATGTGTTATAGCATTAATATTTTCTACTATAAATCCACTATATTTAAATATTACAAGTATAAGGACATCAAAAATCAAAGCAACTATCAATGATGCCTTTGCTCCAGGTTTATTTTTATATTTATCAATAAAAAGACCTAATAAATAATTTACTGCCGCACTTATTACAAGAAGAAATACACATAAAGGTTCTCCCCAGGCATAAAAAAACAAAGAAAAAATCAAAAGGACAATATTTCTGTTTCTTATATTTTTAGCGGCAGCATAAACTATTACGCATACAGGTAAAAAAAGGTAAAGAAAAAAGAGACTTGAAAATACCATAATCTACTCCATTATTTTGTTAATTTAAGTATAGTTTTTTTTAAAATATTAGTATAAATCAAACAAATCAAACAAATCAAAGCGATAAAATTGTTAATATATTTTATTATATTTTTTTTTTAAATCATAAAAAATATAACCATTTATATTATACAGCATAAAAACTACCCTTGCAACAGTACAAATAAATTTTTACAGTTTCAACAAATTTCGACACAATTTACAATAAAATAAGTTCATTACGCACATGATTATAATAAAAATAAAAGCGGACATAAAGTCCGCTTCAATATTATTCATCTGCGTTTTCCCAGTTATGATAAACATTCTGAACATCATCGTTATCCTCAAGATGTTCAAGCAAAAGATTCATTTTCTTTATCTGATCCTCATCTGTCAATGTCGTATATGTAGAAGGAATCTGATCAATTTCAGCTGATACAACCTTATAACCCTTTGAAGTCAGTCCCTCTCTGAGTGCACTAAGGTCAGAAGGTTCACATGAAAGTTCAATAACCTCATCTTCAACTGTCATATCATCAGCACCAAATTCAAATGCGTCTTCCATAATAGTATCTTCATCCACACCATTGTTTTCAACTATCACAATACCTTTTTTTGAAAACATAAATGAAACGCATCCGCTTGTACCAAGATTTCCGCCGAATTTATCAAAATAATGACGAACATCTCCGGCTGTTCTGTTTTTATTATCTGTAAGACACTCTACAATTACAGCTACTCCATTAGGGCCATATCCCTCATAAACCATAGTTTCATAGTTATTTTTATCACCGCCGCCGGCAGCTTTTTTTATGACTCTTTCAATATTGTCATTAGGCACATTATTTGATTTTGCCTTTGCAATCAGATCACGAAGCTTTGAATTGCTGTTAGGATCAGGACCGCCTTCCTTTACGCAGACAGTAATTTCACGTCCGATTTTTGTGAAAATTTTACCTTTGGCAGCATCAGTAGCTTCCTTTTTTCTTTTTATATTATTCCATTTTGAATGTCCTGACATTATAGGTCACACTCCTAAATAAATTTTACGATATAACAAATTCTTCCATTTCCCATATTATCCGGAAAAGCTCATTAATACGGTCATGTCTTTCCAGAAGATGAAGATACCCGAATAAGCATTCCAAAGCCGTAGCTTTTCTGTAATCAGCAGCACTTGCATGTTTGGGTACTGTATTTCCTGTTGCATTGCGTCCTCTTTTAACGATTGCCATTTCCTTTTCATCAAGAACAGGCATTATTTTCTCAAGAGCTGCTGCCTGATAAGATGCACATACTCTGGAAATCTTAAGAGAATGAAGCTTGGCAGCAGGGAGATTTGCTGCTAAAAGAATTTCCCTGCGTACCAGCAGTTCATAAACACTGTCTCCCAGAAATGCCAATGCAAGAGGACTATATAAATTTACTTCTTTTTCAGTTAACTGTCTGTTCATTATACTACCTGACATAATCAAATTCAAATCCCATAATATTAACGGTATCGCCTTCATTAATACCCATACTTTCCAGCTTGTCTATAATTCCGCTTTTGCGAAGGACCTGCTGAAAATACTGAAGAGAAGAATAATCATCCATATTTATTGTACGCATTATCGGATCAAGCCATTTTGCATCAACAAAATAGATATTGCCTTCCTTTTCAATTTCAAATTTGGTATTTGACAATGCCTTTTCTTCAATTTCTTCCTGAGTAATAGGTTCAGGCTTATATTCTCTAACCGGCGGCAGTTTTTCAAGTTCCCCTGCGACAGCGTTTATGAGTTCCTTTGTACCATGAGTTGTAGCCGCAGAAATCACAAAAAATTTCATACCTTTTTCTTCAATAAAATTTTTAAGACGATTTATCTGTTCTTCATCAGCCATATCGCATTTATTTGCAGCAACAATCTGAGGACACTTTGCAAGATCCTCACTGAAATTTTGAAGTTCAGCATTAATTATATCAAAATCCTCAATAGGATCTCTTCCCTCAGTACCGGAAACATCCAGCACATGTACAATAAGTCTGCATCTTTCAACATGTCTTAAAAATTCATGTCCCAGACCAACTCCGTCACTGGCGCCTTCAATAAGTCCGGGAATATCCGCCATTACAAATGATTTTTCTTCATTTACTTTTACTACTCCAAGTACAGGAGTAAGTGTTGTAAAGTGATAATTTGCAATTTTTGGCTTTGCAGCACTGACAGCGGAGATCAGTGTAGATTTTCCTACATTTGGAAATCCCACAAGACCAACATCTGCAATAAGCTTTAATTCCAGACTGATATCAAACTCCTCGCCGGGATATCCGGGTTTTGCAAACCTTGGAATCTGACGAGTTGAAGTAGCAAAATTGCAGTTTCCTCTTCCTCCGTTTCCTCCCCTTGCAAGAACCTGAGGCTCGTCGGTAGAAATATCCGCCATAATACGTCCGGTATCTGCATTTCTGATAATCGTCCCTCTCGGAACTTTTATAATAAGATCCGGAGCACTTTTTCCGGTACACCGTTTAGCACCGCCGTTCTGACCGTTTTCAGCAACATATTTTCTTTTATATCTGAAATCAATAAGAGATGAAAAATTATCATCTGCAACAAAAATTACATCTCCGCCTTTTCCGCCGTTACCGCCGTCAGGTCCGCCGGCTGCAACATACTTTTCTCTGTGAAATGAGATTGCACCGTCTCCGCCGTTTCCTGCTTTAATTTTTATTTTTGCCTTATCAACAAACATTTTCCACCTCATACATTCCGGAATCTATATTGCTTAAGTCTTATAAAACAAAATCCCAAGCCAACAAGCCCGGGATTTTAAATTAACCGAAGTCAACTGATTACTGTTCTGCGTAAACGCTTACCTTTTTACGGTCACGTCCAACACGTTCAAACTTTACTCTGCCGTCAACCTTAGCAAATAATGTATCATCAGAACCGATACCTACACCCTCACCCGGATGAATATGTGTACCTCTCTGGCGAACTAAAATATTTCCAGCAACTACAAACTGACCGTCTGCTCTCTTAACACCAAGTCTCTTAGATTCTGAATCACGACCGTTCTTTGTAGAACCTGAACCTTTTTTATGAGCAAAGAACTGCATACTGATCTTAAGCATGTCTTACACCTCCGTAAATTTCATCTTTATTGTTCCGTTAAATTCCCGTGAAATTTCCCTTATCTGCAATTCAAGACCTTTATAGAGCCTGATGAGATTTTCATCTCCGGGAAAATCAGTTTTTAAAGCAACTGTATCCTCATAAGCAGAAACATCAGCCTTATATCCGAACATTTCTGTTATAAGGTTTGCTGTAAGCATAACAGCCGATGATACGCTTGCACAGACTATATCTCTGCCCTTGTCATCATATCCGGCATGTCCTGTTACTTTAAAACCGGTTATATTGCCGTTTTTCTTAAAAAATTCAGCAATAATCATAAATTATGCCTTGATAGCTTCGATTTTTACCTGTGTGTAAGGCTGTCTGTGACCCTGCTTTTTCTTTTCACCCTTCTTTGGCTTATAAGTAAAAACAGTAATTTTCTTAGCCTTGCCGTTTTTCAAAACCTTAGCTTCAACCACAGCGTTTTCAACATAAGGAGCACCAACTGTCAGACCATTGTCTGTTCCTACTGCAACTACCTTGTCGAAATTAACTGTCTGGTCAGCTTCTGCGTTAAGCTTTTCAATAAAAAGAGTATCTCCCTCTTTTACCTGATACTGCTTACCGCCTGTTTCAATAACTGCGTACATTTTCCGGCACCTGCCTTTTCTATAAAACTCGCTGCGTTACGGTGCTGTAAAAGCACAGCTTCAAAACCGTACACATGCGGCTGAAAATTATTTTATCACATTTTTACAAATATGTCAAGAGTTTTTTATTGAATTATTTATGAGAATTTGCAAGTTCTCTTGCAATTGCCGCAGCGTCCCTTACATTTATAACTCCGTCGCCATTATAGTCAGCACATGATGGCAGCTCTGAGACAAGTCCTTTAGCGAGTTTCTGAGCGATAAATGCGGCATCTCTGACATTCATTTTGCCGTCACCGTTAGCATCACCGTCTACAGAAACCGGAATAATCGGAAGTTCATTGTCACTTGTTGTATCACTTACAGAAGTTGTTACACAAGCAGTTGTCTGTACAGTTGTGGAAACTGCCGATGATGTAGTAGAATCAGATGTTTTCTCCGTTGCTTTTGTTGATGCTGTTGTTACTGTTGTTTCCGTAGTTGTTACTGCTGTTGTAACTGCCGGAGTAGTTGTTTCAGGTTCCTTATCCAGTGCTACAAAGTTTTTGCCATATTGTTCAGCAAAAGCATAGGCTGTTGAACCTGTATAACCATAAATCGTTTCCTTGTTTCCTGATTTATATTCATAATCAGGACCTTCTGGTTCAGTAATATCTTCGTAATATGCATATATTGATTTATCGTCATGAAAAACACAATCACGGCTCTCAATTGTCACATCAAGAGAACATCCTACACATGAGTATATGCAAAATGAATTATCACCTATATATTTGATACTATCAGGCAGCGTTATATCAACATAAACACTATTATACCCATAATCAACGTCAAAAAAACGGTCTGCTATTCCAACTGTTCCATCAGCAATATTAATATTAAAATCAATATTGATATATGATGATGTATCTGATGACAAATCATCCTCCAGACCAACTGCCCAGCAATCAACGTAGTTTATTCCATTCTTTGTTTCAACAGCACCGCAGTTATAAAATGCATTTTCACCAATTGAAGTTACACTTTCCGGTATTGTAATATTCTGAAGATTTTCACAGCCGCTGAATGCAGTGCTTTCGATTCTTTCTACGCCGTCCGGTATAGAATAATCTGTTCTTTCATTTCCCTGAGGATATTTAATAAGTGTTGTCTTATCTTTATTAAACAATACTCCGTCTTCACTGCTATAATTTTCATTATCCTCAGAAACAATAATATTTTTAAGCTTCTGACAGCTGAAAGTAGATAAATTTGTAACACTTGCCGGAACTACAATTTCCTCCAGATAGATCGGATAATAAAAAGCACATGCATTTGTTACGCCATCAGGAATTTCATAGGAAATATCTGTTTTTGCCCTAGGATATACTTCCATTACAGTACCGGTTCTATCGAAAAGTACACCGTCTATACTTTCATATTCTGAATATTCAGAATTAATTTCAGCAAGAATACTGCTGTCTCTTAAATCATAAGTATAATCTTCAATACTAACAATATATTTGCCGTATATATCTCCCGGTATTGTAAGCTTCGGTGATGATATTTCAAATCCTATTATTGCAACATTATTGTTATCTATTTCCTCATATTCAATAATATTGTCATTTTCGTCATAATAATAATTATTATACGCATTAACGTTCAGATTTGGTGTTCCCACAAAAGCACTAACACAAAGCATTGCCGATGTCACCATACATAAAAGTTTCTTATTAAATCTCATAGTATTCTCTCCTTTTTACTTATACTGATACAAAGCCACATTTTCAAATCCGTCAAGCAGGCTGTCAAGACGCTTGAACGCCTGAACTGTTCCCCTTGCAACGCATCCCATAGGGTCTTTAGCTATATTGCATTTCACGCCCAGAGTTCTGTTTATAAGCTTGTCGATACCGCCGAGCAAAGCTCCGCCGCCTGTGAGAATTATACCATTTTCATATATATCACCAACAAGCTCCGGCGGAGTATCCTCCAGAAGATTTCTTATTGTATCCACAATTTCAAATACCTCGTCTTCAATAGCGTCAAATACTTCAAGCTCACTTATATTTATCATTTCTGGCAATCCTTTAAGAAGATTGCGTCCGCCGATATTCATTCTTACATCATCATTCGGATCATAAAGATTTGTAAGTTCTTTTTTAATGGTTTCCGCAGTTCTGTCACCTATAAGAAGCTTATGTCTTTTCTGAACATATCTTATAATTGCCTGATCAATCATATTTCCGGCAACCTTTATTGAACGTGATGTAACAACACCATTCATGGAAACCACAGCAACATCTGTAGTTCCTCCGCCGATATCCACAACAAGATGTCCCCTTGCCTTAGACATATTTATTCCTGCTCCCAGCATTGCCGCAATAGGCTCCTGAATAAGATAAACCTTTCTTGAGCCTGCATTCATTGCCGCTTCAACAACAGCCCTGCTTTCAACATCTGTAATAAACGACGGAACGCAGATGACAATCCTGGGTTTTACCAGTCTGTAACCGCTTGCCTTTCTTACAAATTCACGAATAAGGCATTGAGTCATTTCATCATCTGAAATAACACCGCAGGAAAGCGGTCTTATAACCGATATGTAATCCGGGGATTTTCCCACCATACGATACGCCTTTTTGCCTACCGCAAGAATTTTATTTGTCCTCTTGTTTACTGCAATAACAGATGGCTCATTTAAAACTACTCCCTTGCCGTTAACCGCCATTACAATATTTGCTGTACCTAAATCAATTCCGATATCCTGTGCCATTTTTTAACCTTCCTTTTTAAGTTTTGTTGTTGCTCCTGCGGCTGCATAAACACTGTCAGCTCCCCTGCTCTTCAAAAGCTGTGCACACTTGTTGACAGTACTTCCGGTAGTAATAACATCATCGCATAAAATAATACGTTTCCCGGTAAGAGTTACATTGTTTATACAAAACGCCGAAACGTTTTTATGTCGCTGTTCAATATTCAGACTATGCTGAACCTCAGAACTATTCTTATATAAAATGTCATTTTTTATGTCAATTCCGGTTTTATCCGAAATTTCTTTCGCTATAACTTCCGCCTGATTATATCCCCTCTCCCTTAATCCTTCCTTTGACATGGGAACGGGAATAATAAAATCTGCATTCTGCATGATAATGTCAGCAGATATTTTTTGAGCAAGCATATTTCCAAGGAAATTACCGAATTCCTTATGACCGTCCTTTAAGGACAATATTCCTGTTCTGACTTCATTTTCATAGAAAAAGCAGACTGCGGCTCTGTCATAATAAATATTTTCAGAGCATATACATTCAAGCTTTCCGCATACCGGACATATTCCGTCCGCTGTGAATTTATCCAGACTTTCTTTGCATTTCTGACATATATTACTGTCAAAGCTTATAAATTCACTGCAAATAGGACATCTGTTCGGAAAAATCAGATCCAGAATAAAGCTCTTTATTTTATTCATGAGACTTCATCTCATCTTTTAGCATAGCCGTAAGACAGGTGTACCTGTTTGTACGTTTGTTGTTTGAGACCATCTTTGCCACTACCTCCTCTGAACCTATTATAATAAGGAGTTTTTTGGCTCTTGTCACTGCCGTATAAAGAAGATTTCTGTAAAACAGCTTTTCAAATCCTCCCATAAGCGGCATAATTACTGCTTCAAACTCACTGCCCTGGCTCTTATGAACTGTAATCGCATAGGCAAGTTCCAGCTGGTTAAGCATTTCAAAAGTGTATACAGCAATTCTTCCGTCAAATGATACAACTGCCTCCATGCGCTGTCTGTTAATACTCAGAATTTTTCCTATATCACCGTTGTAAATACCTGCTCCCTGTTCGCCGTCCTTTGACCATACTATGTCATAATTATTTTTGGTCTGCATTATTTTATCTCCCTCACGGAAAGTATAAATAACAGACTTGACTTCCTTTTTCATAGTATCCGGAGGATTAAGACTTGCCTGAAGTGCCTTGTTAAGCTCAATAACTCCCGTAACGCCCTTTCTGGAGGGTGAAATAATCTGAATATCATCCACAGGAGAATAATTATAAGCTTTAGGAAGACGTGTTTTTGCAAGATCTATAAGAAGATTTATTGCAAGCTCCGGCTGAGAACGCCTGAAGAAAAAGAAATCGTTGTTCTTCTGTGTCAGGTCAGGCATTTCGCCCCGTACAATTTTGTGTGCGTTTGTAACTATACAGCTTTTTTCTGCCTGACGGAAAATTTCCTTAAGCTCTATTACCGGGATACACTTGCTGTCAATAAGACTTTTAAGCAGATTTCCTGCTCCTACAGATGGAAGCTGATCTCCGTCGCCTACCATAACAAGACGGCAGTTAAGTTTTAAAGCTCTTAAAAAGCTTTCAAACAAAAGCACATCTACCATTGACATCTCATCTACAACTACAACATCACATTCAAGCGGATCACTTTCATCATGCTTGAATTTAAGCTTTCCTCCGGCGTCAAACTCTACCTCAAGAAGACGGTGTATAGTCCTGGCTTCTCTTCCGGTAAGGTCAGACATACGCTTTGCAGCTCTGCCTGTGGGGGCAGCAAGCATAACAGATTCGCCTTTTTTTTCATAAAGTGAAATTATAGCGTTAAGAGTGGTAGTTTTACCTGTACCCGGTCCGCCGGTAAGAATCATAATACCTCGTGACAGAGCTGTTGTTATTGCCTTTCTCTGAAGAGTTTCATAATGTATATTATTCTGCTCCTCTTCTATATCAATAAGCTTTTCGTAATCATAATCATCAGGACTCGAAAACGCCTGCATAACTCCGATACGTCCGGCAATATAGCTTTCAGCATAATAATAATCATCCAGATATACAAAACCCCTGTCATTTTTTATGTATTCAAAAATTTTCTGTTCGTCAATCAGTTCATTATATACATCATAGAAATCCGACTGCCCGATGTTTAAGTATCTGCATGCCAGTTTCTCAAATGAATCAATAGGGATACAGGAATGACCGGCATTG
>NZ_JBJFHN010000095.1:0-9810 GCF_051893655.1 Porcipelethomonas sp.
TGTACATAACCGCATACGGAACAAACCCATTTTTTCATAACTTTTACCTCTTTCTTTTTATTTTCATTATTAGGAATTATTTCAAGCAGCTTTTGGGCTGCTTCTACATGGAATCCAACAGGGAGGATAGGAAATCAATTAATTTAAAAGCTCGTATGTATTATTGCTCTGGAGAAGCATATATCCTTCTCTGTGGTCTTGATATTCTTATCCTCCTTTCTGATATATGTTGATTATATCACTTTTTAATAAATTTTTCAACATTTTAAAATGAACATGACTTGCAAGTAAACTTTGCCGAAATTTATTTGCCATATTTTGAGGTTGTCACCAAAGCCTTAGCAAATTTTCTCATTTGATTTTATGAACTTACATTATATAATCCCTGATTATATTTTCAGTTTCTTCCACTTCTTTTTGAAATTCAGATGCTGAAATACGGCATGCTCCGTTGCCGAGTATTATTATCTGTTCAAGATTATCTGATGTAGCTACTCTTACTCTGTGATTTCTGCCTATTTCATGGGTTACCTTTTCAATATACATATCTGCTGTTTCTGCTTCTTTAGTATATACAACGCTTATGTTATGAACCTTTTCAACAGAGCGTGTTCCGCCCTTTATTTTATATGCGTCAAACACCAGTATAAGCTCACACTGCTTAAATCCCTGATAATTGCAGAGAATATCAATAAGACGATTTCTTGCAGCATCCAGACTGTCCTTAGCGAGCTTGCTCAGATTATCCCATGCAAAAATAATATTGTATCCGTCTACAAGCAGATATTCAGGACCTTTCGGAACAGGAGGTGCCTTATATTTGCTGACATCATTATCCATAGAATTTTTTCGTACAGACCTGAAAGCATTTTTTACATCCCTGCGTACCGGACCATAGGTTCTTTCAAAAATTTCCATAAGCTCCTGATCTTCTGCAAGTCTGTTCTGATATCTTTTTACCTGTCTTACAACAGATTCATTTTCAGTGATTTCTGATACCGGTTTAAAAAAACGCTCCAGATGCATTTTATCATACACTTCATTCCATTTTACAACATAGCCTGCGCCATGAGAACAAAAAACAGAATCCGCAGTATTCGCTACATCACTGTCAGAATTATATCCGATTTCTGAGATGATATCATCAGCATTATGACATGGTTCATAGCCTTTAAGACTGCAGTTAAGCCTTCCTCTGCCTTTGGTATAGGCATTCACCTCAGACTGATAATCCCGTATTTCATATACCGGAGCTTCACCGTCAATAACTGACATATCACCAGAGGTTTCAGGAGGGGAGAATTTTCCGTTCATTCGCTGAATATCAGAAATAGCCCGTCCTGCTGTTTCAGATGGTATTTCAAGCCGGAATTTATACCATGGCTCCAAAAGAATACTTTCGGTGCATTTCAGTCCGTGACGTACTGCCCGGTAGGTTGCCTGACGAAAATCTCCGCCTTCTGTATGCTTTATATGGGCACGTCCTCCAATAAGTGTTATTTTCATATCAGTAATGGGAGAACCTGTCAGTACGCCGATATGCTGCTTTTCCTGAAGGTGTGTTAAAATAAGTCTCTGCCAGTTTTTGTCGAGAATATCCTCATTGCAATCTGATTCAAAGACAAGTCCGCTGCCTGGCTGACCGGGTTCCAGAAGAAGATGAACTTCAGCATAATGCCGCAAAGGTTCATAATGACCTACTCCTTCAACCGGTGAAGCAATAGTTTCTTTGTAAGCAATACTGCTGTGTCCGAATTCTGCATTATAGCCGAACCTCTGGAATATCAGATCCTTTAAAATCTCAAGCTGTATTTCGCCCATTAGCTGAATCTGAATTTCGCCAAGCCGTTCGTTCCATATAACATGAAGCTGCGGGTCTTCCTCTTCAAGTAATTTAAGGTCTTTCAATCCGGTATGGTTATCAATCTCAGGCGGAAGAACTACACTATATGAAAGTATCGGTTCCATAACAGGGTAATCTGAATCACTTTCCTGTCCGAGACCTTCTCCGGGATACGCACAGGTAAGTCCTGTAACCGCACAGACAGTACCGGCAGATACTTCTTCAGCTGTTGTATATTTATTTCCGGAATATATTCTTATCTGATTTATTTTTTCTTCCCTGATATTTTTCCCACAGCCATATTTTATCAGATCTCTTACTTTAATACTTCCTCCGGTAATTTTCATGTGGGTAAGACGTTTTTTCTGTTCATCTTCAGAAATTTTAAATACCTTTGCTGAAAATTCGTTTCCGTATTCTATATTTTGAGTATACAGATCCAAAATATTCAGCAATTCTTCTATACCGTCTAGTTTCAATGCTGAGCCGAAGCAGCAGGGGAATATTTTTCTGTTAAAAACTGCACTTCTGACTAATTCATCAGATACAGAAGAAGTATTTAAAAATTCCTGCATAATATTCTCATCACATAGAGCGATATTTTCAAAAAATTCCTCTGAATTTCTGCTGACAGAAAAATCCACAAAACCATTTCCTAATCTGTCAGTTATCTCCTGAATAAGTTCACTGTGTGAAAGTGTGGAAATATCCATTTTATTTATAAAAACAAATACGGGAATACTATATTTTTTCAGAAGATTCCATAGTGTTTCAGTATGGCTCTGCACTCCCTCAGAACCGCTTATTATAAGTATTGCATAATCAAGCACCTGAAGGGTTCTTTCAGCTTCTGCTGAAAAATCAGCATGTCCGGGAGTGTCAAGCAAAGTGAATTCAGAATCATTTATATGAAAAACAGCCTGTTTGGAGAATATAGTAATTCCTCTTTCACGTTCAAGAAAATGAGTATCTAAAAATGTATCTCTGTGGTCTACACGACCCCATTTGCGTATTTCGCCTGTTTTATACAATATGCCTTCGGATAACGTTGTTTTTCCGGAGTCAACATGAGCTAGAATTCCTGTTACAAGTTTTTTCATATTTATTTTCCTTTTGCACGATTTTCAGTCTATAGTAAAATTTTATCATAAAAAATGTCAATATTCAATATCTTACAAAAATAAATCTGCGTTTTTCGTTATCAGTACAGTTTTTTAGTTTTCAGGAAATATCATTTTTCAAGGGTTGTAAATCAGACTGAATTATGATATAATAACCCTAAGTGATTATTATATTTATAAAAGGAGAAATAAGGATTATGGCAAGTTACTCCAGAAAATTAATATCGGAGGGGATCGGTTATTCAACAATAATTGATCCTAAATTTAAAACAAATAAAATTCAGGTTATGTTCATAACTGATCTGAGGGAAGAAACTGCTGCTGCCAACGCAATGGCAGTAGGTATAATGGCTTCATCCAACAGTAAATATAAGAATATAAGTGAAATAACTGCAAAGCTTAATTCTTTGTATGGTGCAAATATTAATGCAGATATATCAAAGCAGGGAGATTTTCAGAGACTTTCTCTGGGCGTTACTTCTATTCATAACAGATATGCGCTGGATGGAGAGGATATAAGCGGAGAAGTTCTTGATATACTTCTGGACTGTATTTTCTCGCCAAATGTTAAAGACGATGAATTTGCCCGTGAACCATTTGATTTCAGAAAAAAAGATCTTCTTGATACTATTGACGCAGAAATAAATAATAAAAGAGGCTATGCAGTTATTCAGGCGCACAGGCTTGCTTTTCAGGGAGAAAACAGTGAAAATTCTTCTTACGGTACAAGAAAAACCGCTGAAACAGTAACGCCCAGACAGGCATATGAGGCTTATAAAAAATTACTAAGCAGTGCTCAGATAGAAATTTATTTTGTAGGACCGGAGGAAGATAAAACAGCAGAGCAGAAAATAACAGAAGCATTTTCTAAAACTGAACATAATATTTCTGCAAAGGAATTTTATAAATTCAGTCCGGTAAAAAATGAGGTTTTATGCAGGGAAGAAAAGCTTGATGTAAGCCAGTGCAAAATGGTAATGGCTTTTAAGTCAGACTGCCATGACAGATATGCTATGAAGCTTATGAATACTATTTTCGGAGGTACTCCGTTCTCAAAGCTGTTTTTAAATGTAAGAGAAAAACTGAGCCTGTGCTATTACTGTGCATCTGGTTACAGTCAGCTTAAAGGCGCAATATTTATAGACTGCGGTATAGAAGAAGAAAATATTGAAAAAACCAAACAGGAAATTTTAAATCAGCTGGAACAGATAAAAAATGGCAGTTTTACTGATGATGAAGTAAATAACTCAATCCTGAGCATTGTAAATTCTCTTAAAGGAGTCGGTGATACAACGGCATCATATATTAACTGGTATTATGGCTGTTTTGTAAATAATGAGATTTTAAAGCCTTCAGATACAATAGAAAGATACAAAGCGGTTACAAGAGAACAGATTATTGAAGCTGCAAAATCATTGAAGCTTGACAGTATTTATATAATGAAAGGGGAGAACAAATAATGGAAATACAGGAAATCTATTGCAGCCAGACAGGGGATAAATGCAATTATATAAAACATCCTTCAGGACTGGATATATATATATGTGAAATGAACGGTTTCAGTACAACCGAGGCACTTTTCGGAACCAAATACGGTTCAATAAATACCATGTTCAAAACTAAATCGGATAAGGAATATACAGTAGTACCGGAAGGAATTGCACATTTTCTTGAGCATAAGCTTTTTGAAAATGAAGACTGCGATGCATTCGAACTTTATGCTAAAACCGGAGCAAATGCCAATGCGTATACATCTTTTGACAGAACATGCTATCTTTTCAGCTGTTCGGATAATTATCTTGAATCCCTGAAAATTCTCCTGGGATTTGTTCAGAATCCGTATTTTACCAAGGAAACAGTTGACAAGGAACAGGGAATTATCGGACAGGAAATAAAAATGTGCAATGATAATCCTGGCTGGAAGGTTCTTTTCAATATGCTTCAGGGAATGTACCACAAACATCCTGTAAGAATTGATATTGCCGGCACTATTGAAAGCATTGCTGAAATTGATGCTGAACTTCTATATAAGTGCTATAATACTTTCTATAATCTTCATAATATGGTTTTAGTTCTTGCAGGAAATGTAAATACAAACGATGTACTTGAAGTTGCAGACGAGCTGCTGAAGCCTTGCGATAATATGGAACTGGAAACGGTTTTTCCTTATGAACCTTATGAAATTGTAAAAAGGGAAGTGCATGAACATCTGCCTGTAGGCTCTCCGATATTTAATATCGGTATCAAATGCAGACCGCTTTCGGGTTATGACAGACTGAAAGCAAATATGGAATGCTTTATTGCCGGAAGCGTTATTTCAGATCCTTCAGCTCCTTTCTGCAAAAAGCTTATGGATGAAGGTCTGATTAATTCCACTTTTGGCTTTGAGGTATTTGACGGTGACGGATTCTTTTCACTGATTTTCAGCGGTGAGTCTGAAAATCCAAAGCTTGTTTTATCAGAGCTTATAGATGAAATTGACAGAGTTAAAACAGAAGGTCTTGATAAAGAACTGTTTGACAGTATCAAAAAATCCACTTATGGTTCCGCCATTATGGAAAGCAATAATGCAGAAGCAGTTGCAGGAAATCTTATTTCAGCATTTATGGCTGGGGTGGGTCCGTATGATTCCATTAAAGTGTTGTCTGAAATGACTTATGATGATGTCCAGAAATGTGTGAATGAACGATTTGATACTGATAATCTCACCATATCAGTAATTGATTAAAACGGAGGGAAAACATGACACAGCTTGGCAATCTTGAACATGATGAAATTGTTTTTCCAAAACTTGGAATAGATATACATGTCAGTGATACAGCGTTTACTATATTCGGTATTGATATAAAATGGTATGGAATTATTATAACTGCTGGTATACTGCTAGCTATGATATACTGTATTCCGCAGATGAAAAAATATGGCATCGACTCTGATCGTGCTATAGATGCAATACTCGGCGGTATCGTAGGAGGACTGATAGGTGCCAGAGCATATTATGTAATTATGAGCTGGGATACCTATGCAGGTGACTGGAAGTCGATTTTTAACTTCCGTAAAGGCGGACTTGCCATTTACGGAGGAATTATAGGTGCAATTTTATTAGGAGGTCTGATAGCTAAACTGCGAAAAGTGCGGCTGCTGCCTTTGCTTGATATTGCATCAATAGGGTTTCTTCTGGGACAGGGAATCGGAAGATGGGGCAATTTTACTAATCAGGAAGCATTTGGTTATAATACAGATAGTATTTTTGGAATGTCCGGCGGAAAAATTCAGGAATATATTGAAACACAGATGATTTCTATGCCTTCCGGACAGGGTGCGGCTTCAATGGATCCCTTTATGCCTGTTCATCCATGTTTTCTTTATGAATCAGTATGGTGTCTTCTGGGTTTTTGGCTTCTTGCTTTATTCGCAAAAAAAATACGCAGATTTGATGGTCAGATATTGCTTATTTACATGGGCTGGTACGGTCTGGGAAGATTTTTCATTGAAGGTCTTCGTACTGACAGTCTTATGATAGGTGAGATAAGAGTTTCTCAGGCACTTTCTGCAGTATTGGTTATTGTTTCAGTGATATTACAGGTTGTAATAGGACTCAGGGTAAAAAGATTAGGCAGTGATTACACGCTTTATGTTAATACAGAAGAATCAAAGAAACTTCTGGAGGAAGCGGAGAAAAAATCTTATGAGTCTAAAAATAAAAAAGAAAAAATTCAGTTTAAAGATGTTTCAGACAATATAGATGAATTTGATGATGATGAAATATCCGTGAATAATGAAATAGATGAAACTAAGGAAATAGAAATAGAATCGGAGGAAGAATAATAATGGCTAATTTAATTAATGGCAAGGAAGTTTCAAAAAATGTTAAAGACAGAGTTAAAAGTGAAACCGCAGAATTCATAAATGCAAGCGGTATTACACCCGGTCTTGCTGTTGTAATTGTTGGAAATGATCCTGCGTCAAGAGTATATGTAAATTCAAAAAAGAAAGCGTGTGCTGAAGTGGGATTTAATTCCTATGAATACGCATTGCCTGAAACAACGACTCAGCAGGAACTTCTGGAGCTTGTGGAAAAGTTAAATAATGACCCAAAGGTTAATGGAATTTTATGTCAGCTTCCTCTTCCGTCACAGATTGATGAAAATGCAGTTATTAATGCAATAAAGCCTGAAAAGGATGTGGATGCTTTTCATCCGTTTAATGTCGGAAAAATAATGATAGGGGAATATTCTTTTCTTCCGTGTACCCCTGCCGGAGTAATGGAGCTTATTGACAGTACAGGAACGGATATTTCCGGAAAGAACTGTGTTGTAATTGGAAGAAGCAATATTGTAGGCAAGCCTATGGCTATGCTGCTGCTGCATAGAAACGGAACAGTTACAATTTGCCATTCCAGAACACGTAATCTGGCTGAAATATGCAGAAATGCCGACATCCTTGTGGCTGCTGTCGGAAAAGCAAACTTTGTTACAGGTGATATGGTAAAGGATGGTGCAGTAATTATTGATGTGGGAATGAACAGACTTGAAAACGGAAAACTTTGCGGCGATGTTAATTTTGAAGAGGTGGAAAAGAAAGCTTCATATATTACTCCTGTTCCAGGCGGTGTGGGACCTATGACAATTGCCATGCTCATGAAAAATACTCTTACTGCTGCTAAATTGCAAAATAAATAAAAGCGATACTGAAAACAGTTGTGAACTTCGTAAATGCGTGGTTTACAGCTGTTCAGTTTTATATTTACATGATTCTAGAGTTGTTTAATACTAAGTAATAAGGGTGTCAAAACACAAAAAAGACCGCCTGGAAAATTGATATAATCTCTTTAGAATAGACACACGAAAAAACAAAAATTTCGAGACTACACTAAGGGGGTTCTTTTATGCCAAGAATACGTAAGAACAAGAATACTCAACAGAACTTAAGCTAAAAGCAAAGCAAATCAATCACTTGATAAGACAATCGGAATGGATAAGGTCTACCAAAGAACTGATGAAACTGACCCTTGAACAGACACTTGCTCATAACGGTCACCCGGTTCTTCGGTGGATGATGGATAATATTTTTATACGACGTGACCCAGCCGGAAACATCAAACCAGACAAAGAAAAATCCACAGAGAAGATTGACGGTGCGGTTGCCATGATTATGGCTCTCGACCGTACTATCCGCTGTGGATGCGTTTCTGATGATTCTATTTATGATTCGAGGGAGATGCTGATTTTATAGCTGATGTTAGTTCAACAAATTGGAATTTAGCAATTCGCATTGGCGAATCTGTATTTGGCTGACAGAAAATCTCTGACAGTCTGATTCAGTTCACCCTTGCGATGGAAAATTAAATGTTTCCCTACGCACTCAGCTTTTTTGCTGGGTGTTTTTGTTTGTAGGTGGAGATTATGCGGTGTTGCCTTAATAGTCAAAAAAAGCCTCTTTAAGGGGGCTTTAATTATTATTTATTGAATTTATATTTTGTGCATAATTGACTGCAAAAGTATCACAGAATCCCACTAAAAATTAACATAAAACCGCTCAAGCTATCAAGCAACTGGCAGAAAAAGCTAAATCCGAGTAAACAACAAATAGCCCTCCCAATTCCTACAGAAGCGAGAGGGCATTTTACTATTCTTTAAAAAACTTTTTCCACAATTCATAACAGGGAGAGCAAATACCTTTCCGCCAATTCTTGACAGTAGTTTCACTCACTTCACATTGTAAAGCAAATTTACGAATTGAAAGATTGTTTCTTTCCATATATTCCTTAACAATATGTGAAGAATCCATATTGAATTTATGGTGTCAGTTAAAAGGTCTATGCCGAGAACATCAGAAAGCTTTGTCAGCGTTTCGATGCTTTTGTATTGCTCTTCAACTTCTTCTCGCTCGTATTTGACGTAATTGACATAACTCAAGCCTGTAAGTCGAGTAATATAAGCAATACTGAAACCTTTTTCCATCCTTGCTTTCGCAAGGTGGTAAGTCCTGAATTATTTTTTCCAGCTTTCTTCAACCGCAACAGCGCAGGCAACAGTAGCACCAACCATTGGGTTATTACCCATGTTTTGTCACTAAAATGAAGTCTTCCGATATGGTACGATTAATCCCGATTTTTCCCGTATTATGGGACTTTTCAGGAGTTTTGCAGATTAACATTTTTTAATGTTTTTCAATTTGTTTTAAAATTGTCTTTAATGAAATGCGGTTATTTTGTGGAATTTCCTATTCTTAATTCGCCGGTTATTTTTTCGATTTTACAGGTGTGTTTTTTATAATCGGTATCAGGGTCAGTAGTGTAATTAATGCCGACAAGAATTATTTCTCCGCTGTAAGCGGACAGCTTTTCAGTATATTGTCTGTTCCTTATTTGTTCAAGTGCAATACTTGCGTCCTGTTCTTTTTTGAGTTCAACAACTATTGCGGGAACATTTTCATTTGGTCTTGGCAAAAATGCAATGTCTGCATATCCTTTACCTGTCGGAAGTTCCCTTATTATTTCATACTGATTTCTTGCGGTATAAAACGCAAGCGTTACAACACAGGCAAGTGCATTTTCATCATTATACTTAATAATCGAGGTATTTTCCTGATGAGTCTGCTCAACAATCCGTGCAACTGTTTCTTCGTCACCTGAAAGCGCTGCCTTTAAACATTCCTCAGACTGGTTTATTGCATTAATAACACGCTCCCAGCCTCCGTCTTTTATACTTCTGACAAATTCCTGCTGTACTTCCATATTCGGAATCCAACAGCTTTTGGTGTCAAAATCATAGGTCAGATATCCGAGATGAATAAGGAGTGTAAGAACATCATCTGCATAGTTAAAGCTTGACATATCGTTCT
>NZ_JBJFHN010000096.1:0-37929 GCF_051893655.1 Porcipelethomonas sp.
TGTCGAGCCTTATTTAAAGGAACGAATAAAAGAAAGCCACGTCTGAAAGTTTTTGCCTACTTTTTTCAAAAAAGTAGGGGGGAAGGAGGAATAATGAATAAGTATTCAGTTTTAATGTCAGTTTATAAGAAGGAATCAGCGCAGAACCTGAGGGAGAGCGTTGACAGTATGATGAATCAGACAATTCCTCCGGACGATTTTGTTTTATACTGTGACGGAGTTCTGACTGATGAGCTTTACAGGGAAATAGAACGTCTGAAGCTTAAATATTCTGTGCTGAATGTAGTTTATTCGGACGTGGCTCTGGGACTGGGAAAGGCTCTTAATAATGCTATAGGCTACTGTAAAAACGATATAATTGCAAGAATGGACAGCGATGATATTGCAAGACCTGACAGAATGGAGTATCAGCTGGAAGCATTTATAAAATATAGTGCAGATATTGTCAGCGCAGAGGTTGAAGAATTTGTAAATTCGACGAATAATATAATAAGTGTTAAAACTCTTCCGGAAACGGATGAAGAAATAAAAAGCTATTCAAAGAGAAGAAATCCTTTTAATCATCCGTGTACCTGTTTCAGAAAACATCAGGTTTATATGGCAGGCGGATATCAGGACTGTCCTTTTTTTGAGGATTATTATCTGTGGATAAGAATGCTTTCTTCCGGATGCAGGGGATATAATATTCAAAAGCCTTTGCTTTATATGAGAAGCGGAAAAAGCATGTATATGCGGCGCGGGGGACTGAAATACACTTCCCATGCACTGAAATTCAGAAGCATTATGTATAAAATGCATTACTGCTCATTTGTTGATTTTATTTTCTCCTGCTGCGGTCATATTCTTATGGGTTTGATGCCCGGCAGATTGAGAATGAAGATGTATTCAGGAATTCTCAGAAAATAAATTTTATGTAGAAAATGGAACGGAGCATTATGAAATTATTAAAAAAGATTCCAAGAAAGGTCTTTTGCATTTTAAATCCTGTAAACAGAATTATAAAAAAAGATCCTGAACAGATTTTTATTTATTCAAATCTGGGCTTTCGTGATAACATTAAAGCTTTATTTGATTATCTGATTGCTAACAACTATAATAATGACTATAAAATAGTTGTCAGCCTTAATGATTATGAAAAATATAATAAGGTTGTAAGCAAAAATGTTGAATTTATAGATAATAAAAAAGGTCTTCTGAGATTTTTTAAGAGTAAATATTGCTTTTACTGCTTTGGCAAATATCCGGTGAAACCGGCACCGGGGCAGATAGTGTTTAATCTCTGGCATGGCATGCCTGTAAAGCGTATCGGAAATATGGTTAAAGGCTTTGAAAAAACTGACTATAATTACTTTACTCATTTGCTTTGTACTTCGGAATTTTTTCGTGAAACCATGAAAAAATCCTTTAACTGCGATGATGACAGTATTGTTATCTGCGGTCAGCCGAGAACTGATATTATGATGACGCAGATGCCTCCGGTCAGAGGCAGGGAGATAAAGGGGCAGCTTTTTGGTTTTGAAAGACGCAGGGATAAAATTATTTTATGGCTTCCTACATTCAGGGAAAATGACGGCAGTGAACTTGATATGCTTTCAGACGAACAGCTTGAAAATATCAGCAGAATGTGTAAAGAACGTCATTGGATTCTGCTTATCAAACCTCATCCTCTTTCAACATTAAACAGTGAAAAGTTCAAAAAGTATGACGGAATAAAAATTATAACAACTGATTATCTTGAATATCTGGGAATAGATTTTTATAAGCTGATAAAGTTTTCTGAATGTCTTATAACAGATTATTCCAGTGTATATTTTGATTATATGCTCCTTGACAAACCTATGGGGTTTGTTGTTTCTGATATGGAAAAATATCGTGACGAAAGAGGGTTTATATCTGAAAATCCTGAAAATCTGATGCCGGGAGATATTATAAAAAACGGAAAAGAATTTGAAATATTTATCCGTAATATTATAAACCACAGGGACGATTATCGTGAGCTTCGCCGTGCATTGAACAAGCGTTTTAATACTTATCATGATAACCAGAACTGTCAGCGTGTACTGGATACAGCTGGCATCACCCTTAAGTGCAAGCTTTATTGACATAAGCGTGAAGCTATGGACAAATGAGGCAAAATATGATAAAATTTACATGAATATGATAAGAGAGGAAAATTAATTATGAATTATACAAAGATTACTGACTTTAACGGAACTCCGGTTGTTGAATTTTCTGCCGGAGGCTATACTGCGATGGCAGCTTATGAACTTGGCTCAAACATTATAAGACTTCATGATGACAAAAACGGAATCGAATTTTTCCGCTTTAAAAAAGACAATCCAGCGGAAGTTATAAAACAGTCTGCTGAGGTCTGGGGACTTCCGTCACTTTATTTACCTAACCGATTTGCTGACGGAATTCTGAAAACATCTGATGCAGTTTACCAGCTGCCGGTAAATGAAAAAGCTCCTTACAACAATCACATTCACGGATTTTTGCAGAAGAGAGCACATACTCTGGTTGAACACTATGCAGATGATAACTGTGCTGTTGTAAAAACAAAATACAGATACGATGAAAACGATGAGTTTTTCAAATATTTCCCTGTAAGATTTCTTGCTGAATTTACATTTACTCTTTCAGACTGCGGACTTGAACATAAAATCCGTCTTACAAACCTGTCGGATAAAATGATGCCGGTATCTTTTGCTACTCACACTACCATTAATTCTCCTTTTGTTGACGGTGGAAAAGAAGAAAATATCCGTCTTACAGTTCCGGTACTGAAAAGATGTCTGCTAAACAGCCGCTGTCTGCCTGACGGTGAACCTGTTGAACTCAGCGGTACTGACCTTGAATACATAAACGGCGGAAGAAAACCTGTTCTGCAAAACGTTGACAATGAAATGTATGTAACAGGCTGTACAAAATTAAACGGTCAGGATTTCCACGGTGTTATCGCAGAAGATACTGAAAGCGGAAAGAAAATTGCCTATGAAGTATCGGACGAATACAAGTTCTGGATCATCTGGAATGACAAGGGATTTAACGGATATTTCTGCCCTGAACCTATGACCGCTATGATTGATGCTCCCAATCTTGAAATGCCTGCCGATATGACAGGATACCGTGAAATAAAGCCTCAGGAAACTTTTGAAGCAAATCAGAGATTCTTTACAGTACTTTAAGGAGCAGTAAATATGGAAAATCGCACCTCGCTTCCTGACGATTACAGGGAAGTACTGAAAATTGATTTGCAGAAAAATAAAAAGTCGGCACTGCTGGTAAACGGTCTGGCGATGCTTATTGCTGCCGTAATGGTACTGATCCCGCTGCTTTCAGAAAATACCCGCTTCGTAATTATGGACTATCTTTTTGAAAACAGCTTCTTCAAGCTGATTACTTTACTTGTCGGCATTGTTGTTTACTTTATTCTTCATGAACTTGTCCATGGGATATTTATGAAAAAATTCAGCGGTATAAAGCCAAAATACGGTTTTACAGGACTTTATGCCTATGCAGGAAGTACGGCATATTTCAATAAAAAAAGCTATATTTGTATCGCTCTGGCACCAATTGTTGTCTGGGGAATAGTTTTAGTGGTACTTCAGTTTGCAGTACCATCCTCATGGAGCTTTATAGCATATGTAATACAAATAATAAATATTTCCGGAGCAGCAGGAGATATTTATGTAACATATAAAATGAGCCGTCTGCCGTCTGATATTCTGGTAAATGATACTGGCGTTTCAATGACTGTTTATTCATCGGAAATTTAAACATAATTTTATGCCGGAGGATTTTAAATTCTCCGGTCAGACTGTAGAAAAATTTAAATTTAAAGTAAATAAGGGGACGCTTTCACTTGCAAAGCGTCCCCTTTTTCAAAATTATGCTTTTATTCTGCTTACCTGTTTTTTTAATATCGGTCCGAGAATTGCCGCAATTACTATTTTTACAGCGTCACCCGGAAGAAACGGTATAACGCACATTGTAAGCGACGGAATAAGTCCTGTGTCCTGCTGAATCATAAACCAGGCTGTTCCGAATATATACGCAACAGCAAGTCCCAGAACCATTCCGATGACATACATGTAAATTTTATTGAACTTATGGCAGAAAAATCCGCAGATAAGTGCTGTGAAAATAAATCCTATAAGATATCCGCCTGTAGGACCGGCAAGCTTTGAAAGTCCTCCTGTGAAGCCTGAAAATACAGGCAGTCCCACCATGCCAAGCAGAAGGTATATTACTGTACTCAGTCCGCAAAGCTTCCATTCAAGAATAAATGCCGCTATGTAAATCGCAAGATTTGTAAGGGATATCGGCACAGGACTGAACGGAATTGGAATTGAAAAAGGACCTGCAATACACATAAGTGCGGCTGCCAGTCCTACAAGAACTATTTCCAGTGTTCTTGATTTTGCATTTGTTTTTGTTTTTGTCTGTTCCATCTTTAACCTCCGGTTTTTTACATTTTTAGTATAAAATAAATGCGTTTATTTTATTATATCACAAAAAAACGGATTTGTCACCCTATTTTTAAAATTCAGGTGACATTTTTTATTTATTTAATATAAAAATCTCCGTAATGCCTTTTTCATAAACGTAACCGAACCTGAAAAAAATGGAACGCTCTTTCGTACAGGGCGTTCCATTGTATTTATTTTATATTGTAATACAGACACTGTTTTATCCCATAGTAACAGTGATTTTGTTTTCCTTTACAAGTTTCTCAGCAGGGATATAATTTCCCTCAAGCTTTTCGCCGTTTAATATTATTTCTGAAACTCCGCTCTGAACATGGTTCGGATTTTTGATTTCAATTGAAAGCTTACAGCCTCTGAAAGATTTTTCAATAGTAAATCCGTCCCACTCCGCCGGAATTGACGGGGAAACAGCAAGTCCGTCAAGGTCAGGTCTCATACCGCAGATACCCTCAACGCAGCCTACCATAACGGTAGAAGCCGTACCGGTAAGCCAGTGAACATGGGAACGTCCCTCAAAAGGCGATGCCTTGCTTTCAGTAAACTGACCGTGAGCATAAGGCTCTATAACTCTGATTTCTGCCTTGTCATTCATAGCGGCAGGAGATGTTTCCATGAAGTATTCAAAAGCTCTGTCACCGTGACCCATAAGTGCTTCAGCGAGAATAAGCCAGCCCTGGGACTGTGAGAAGATACCGCCGTTTTCCTTGGTATCGTCGTTGAAAATATGCATAAGCGCACCATCAAAATAATGCTTTTTATAAGGCGGATCCAGAAGCTTTGCACCATAAGGAGTATTGAGGATATCATGTACACTGTCAAGAGCCTTTTGCGCCTGTTCATCTGACGCAAACCTTGAAATAACGCTCCAGCTCTGAGGATTCAGCCACATATTGGCTTCCGGATCATTCTTTGCACCTACTATAACGCCGTCTTCACGGATACCTCTTATAAATCTGTCCTCGTCCCAGCACTTGTCCAGAGCATCAGCCAGTTCTTTCTGTACCCTGTCAATATAGCTGATATAATCGCTGTCATTTTTTAATTCAGCCATTTCCCTGATAACGTTCATGGCATAGTAAAGCTGGAAAGCAACAAAAGTGGATTCGCCTTTTGCACCCAGTCTTAAACAGTCATTCCAGTCGGCATGAAGACCGGCAGGCATAGAATGTGCGCCCAGACGCTCCATAGAAAATCTGATTGCATTTTTCAGATGTTCGTAAACGGTTGCTTCGCCGCCGTTTGCATAAACGATAACCTCATCTAAAAACGCCTTGTTTCCGCTTTCTCCCAGATACTTTACGATTGTCGGGAACAGCCACAAAGCGTCATCTGCACGGTATGACGGGTGACCTGTTTCCTTGACATATTCGGGGTCGTCAGGAGTATTTTCATGTCCGGCATTGTGATTGAATTTAACCAGCGGCAGACCTCCGCCGTTGTCAACCTGTGCAGACAGCATAAATCTGATTTTATCCGCAGCCATTTCAGGGTCGAGATGGATAATACCCTGAATATCCTGAACTGTGTCACGATAGCCGTAGCCGTTTCGCAGTCCGCAGTAAACAAAGGAAGCCGCCCTGGACCAGATAAATGTTATAAAACACTGGAATGCATTCCATACGTTTACCATGTTGTTGAATTCTTCACTGGGAGTATTGACCTGAAAACGGTCAAGAGTGGAGTGCCAGTGATTTTTAAGCTCTGCAATATCCTTGTTTACTCTGTCCGGCTGTTTGTATTCGTTAATAATTGCTGACGCTTCTTCACTGTCCTTAGCACCTAGAATGTAAATAAGCTCCGCAGTCTGACCCGGTTCAAGGGTGATGTCCGACTGCAATGCTCCGCATGAATTGGCATTGTAATTCATGGAATTGTCAAGCTTTCCGTTTTCAACAGCCTGAGGATTTGAGTAGGTTCTGTATGGTCCGATAAACTTTTCAAGACTTCCGCAGGCTGCCGTTACATCAGCCCCTGTCATACCGAAAAATCTTTCACGGTGATCTTTTTCACTGTTTTCGCTGATACGCTGAATAATTTTATTTTCTTCAAAACATGTTTTTGAAATAAACTGAGAATACTGTAAATTTACCTGATCCTGTTCATAATTATCTTCATTTGTAAATTCAACAAAACCGAAAACTGAAAGCTTTCTTGATTTTGTATCATTATTTGTAATTTTACAGCGCCATACTTCATAGGTTTTGCTTTCGGGTACATAATAGGTTGTTTCTGCGGCAATTTTTTCATACTCAGAGCCTATGACAGTATAAGCTGTACCGTGACGGCATTCGCTTTTGTAAGTATCAAGAGGTTTGCCTACAGGCTGCCATGAAGCTGACCAGTAATCATTGAGCTGATTGTCCCTTATATATATGTAGCGTCCCGGAAGAGCCATCATAGAATTAAAGCGGTAACGGGTTATTCTTCCGTTTGCACCGGATTTTACAAAGCTGTATCCGGCGGCATTGTTTGATATGATAGCACCGTATTCCGGAGAACCCAGATAGTTTACCCAGGAAGCCGGAGTATCCGGCCTTGTTATAACATATTCTTTGTTTTCAAGGTCAAAGTAGCCGTATTTCATTTAAATTTCTCCTTAACATTTTTTTCGTAAGCATAAAGCTGTTTTTATGATACCATTTAACCGGCATAATTTCAAGTACTTTTGTAAACTTTATCTAAAGAACTTCTGAAAGTACACAGGAAATTTTTTTATAATAAAAGAAAAAGCAAACCCTGTTGACAATATTATGATTTAGTGTTAAAATATAACAAATGGAATATAAAAGGGGAGACTGCTTATGAAGCTGGTAAAAAGATTTTTTTCCGGAATAACAGCGGCAGCAATTTTTTTAACAGGTGCGGTTTTTTCGGAAGTAAACAATAATTTTGAAAACACATATGTGAGTGCGGAGGAAAGTCTGGTTTATACACCTATTAACCGTTCATCTTCCGGAACTGAACAATTAAGTATTACTGATGCGGAAGGTATGCCGGGTGATACAGTAAGAGTATATCTTAGTGCTGTATCTGAAGATAATCTGGAATCAATGGATGTTATTCTGGGCTGGAATGACAAAAATCTTTTATGTTCAAATGCTGAGGGAACAGATGCATACGGTTCAAGAGTTGTGACTGATATCTATGACGGTTTTCTGTCAGTCTGTGCTTACAGTACCCTTGCTATTGCAGACGGACATGTTGCAGCAATTGACTTTACTATTCCTGAGGACGCCAAACCGGGAACAGTTTATAATATAGATTTTGTAAGAATTGATACTATTGCAACTGTAGACAGAGATGTAACCAACACAGCTGGTATTTCCGGAGGTACTATTACAGTCCCGAAAACGGAACAGCTCTCAGAAACTGAACTTGATTTAATTGTCGGCGAAAGCAAAACACTTACAGTGGATGATTATTCAGAAGAAATAAAATGGATATCTGATAATACAGATATTGCAACTGTAAAAGATGGTTGTGTTACTGCTGTCAGTGAAGGAACAGCTGTGATTTACGCTGTTATCGGATATAAAGTACTGATTTGTAATGTTAATGTAAGCAATGAAAAAGTTACAACTGCAACTACAGTTACTCTGCCTCCGGAAACCAGTACTGAGGTTTCATCTGCTGCAACAACAGTTTCTGCTGATCTTACATCAACATCTGATACATACGCAGTTTCTTTAGTATCAACTGAAACTTCTGTAACTTCAGATACGGATATAACAACTGAAACTTCTCAGTCTGAAACTACTGATACAACGTCAGCTGCAGAAACGGTTCCGGCTTCTTCTGAAACAAATATATCAACTGAAATAACTTATACGTCCGCAGAAACTACAACTACAAATACTACACAAACAAGTTCAGAATCATCTGAAAAGAAAAAAATCACAATGTATGTAGGCGATAAACTGCGTCTGAGAGTGCAGGGATACGACGGCGAAGTAAAATGGGTATCTGCTAATAGCAAGGTCGTAACTGTTGATTCAAACGGCAATATCGAAGCCGTGGGAAAGGGTAATACAACGGTTCTGGCACTTTTTGAAGACAAGTATATAATCTGTGCGGTTGAGGTTCTGGAGAAAAAGATGTTTTCCAGCGGAGTATGCGGAGATGCTGACGGAAACGGAGTAGTAAACATTCGTGATGCCGCTGTTATTGCAAATAAAATTTCAAAGGGTGAAGGCTCACAGCTTCCGGATTGTGCTGACTATAACATGGACGGTGTTGTTAATATCAGAGATGCGGCAGCAATTGCAAGAAGTATTGCACAAAGATATATCATTATACAGATAATTATTAAAACTCAATAATCAGACAAAAAACTGATCTTAAGTAAAATTATGGGACACTCTCACTTGCAGGGTGTCCCATATTTCAAATTTTTTTGTTTTACGTTTAGTAATACTAATCCCCCATCAACCTAACGGAAATCTTGTCCGCTATCATTCCGTCACTCTGCGTTGTCCTCCCTTGACTGGCGCCAGCAAGCCTACGGTCGGTCGCCTTGATTGACGAAACGTTGTCAGACAATCTTTTCATCAGAACGATGAGGGATTAGTATAAAATGTTATCATGAGCTAACAAATTTGCTAAAATCTGAAAAAAGGGGTATAATGTACAAATAACAGACAAAAAATATAGATGCGACAAGTAAACCTTGCTGAAATCTATTTGCTTTTATTTGCGGTTGCCGCACAAGCGGCGAGCAAAATGGCACTCTAAATAAAAATATTGCTCCGCTGGATCAGACAATATAAAATCGACGGAACAATAATACAGAAACGTGGTGGCTGTAATAAAAAAAGTTGAAATATTCACAGACGGGGCATGCAGCGGTAATCCGGGTCCGGGGGGATTTGGTGTAATTCTCCGGTTCGGAGAACATGTAAAGGAACTTTCCGGCGGTGAGCATGAAACCACAAACAACCGCATGGAGCTTATGGGAGTAATAACGGGACTTTCGGCTCTTAAGGAACCATGCGAGGTAACGCTTACAACCGACAGTAAGTATGTGGTGGACAGTATTACAAAGGGATGGGTTTACGGCTGGCAGAAAAAGGGCTGGATAAAATCCGACAAAAAACCGGCACTTAATGTTGATCTGTGGAAAAAGCTGCTGCCGCTTCTGGAAAAACATAAGGTTACATTTGTCTGGGTAAAGGGACATGCCGGACATCCCGAAAATGAAAGATGCGATCAGCTGGCAGTTATTCAGCGTGATCTTAACGCATAAAAGGGAGCGATTTAAATGGAAAAAAGATTCGTGTATGCGGATAATGCCGCTACAACAAAAGTTTCAAAGCCGGTACTGGACGCTATGATGCCGTATTTTACAGAGGAATACGGAAACGCTTCAAGTATTTATGCTCTGGGCAGAAGCGCTAAAAAGGCTCTTGAAACAGCAAGAGAAACTATCGCAGGAACAATCGGCGCAGAGCCTTCTGAAATATACTTTACAAGCTGCGGTTCTGAAGCTGATAACTGGGCAATCCGTTCAGTGTGCGAAAGACTTGCGGCAAAGGGTAAAAAACATATTATAACTTCAGCCTTTGAACATCATGCAGTGCTGCATACATGTCAGGCATTGGAAAAACTGGGCTTTGAGGTGACTTATCTTCCGGTTTATGAAAACGGTATTGTAAAGGCGGAAGATGTAAAAAATGCTATCCGTGAGGATACCGCTCTGGTTACTATAATGTACGCAAACAATGAAATCGGTACTATTCAGCCTGTTGAAGAAATTGCAGCGGTCTGCCATGAAAAAAATGTTATTTTCCATACCGACGCAGTTCAGGCTGTGGGACATGTTAAAATAGACGTACATGCTCAGGGAATCGACATGATGTCTGTCTCGGGACATAAAATTCATGCTCAGAAGGGTGTTGGATTCCTTTATGTAAAAAAAGGAATACCGATTACAAATCTTATTTACGGCGGCGCTCAGGAGAGAAACAGACGTGCCGGAACTGAAAATCTTCCTGCAATTGCCGGTCTTGCAAAGGCTATGGAAATTGCAAATACCGATATAGAAGAAAGGGCAGCAAAAACCGCAAAGCTGCGTGATAAGCTTATAGACGGAATTTTAAAACTGCCCCGCACCCGTTTGAACGGGGACCCTGTTAAAAGACTTCCGGGAACTGTCAATATTTCAATTGAAGGAGTTGAGGGCGAAAGCCTTCTGCTTATGCTGGACTTAAACGGTATCTGTGCTTCATCAGGATCTGCATGTACGTCAGGTTCTCTTGATCCTTCACATGTTCTTCTGGCACTGGGTTTAAAGCATGAGGTGGCTCATGGCTCACTCCGCCTTTCGATCGGCGATGAGACCACAGAAGAAGATGTGGATTATATCCTTGAGGTTGTTCCGAAGGTTGTAAAAAGACTTCGTGACATGTCTCCTCTCTGGGAAAGAATTTGCAAAGAGGACAGCGAAAAGGCTTGATTCTAAAAAAGCTCCGGGACAGAATTTTCAGAAAGAAACCTGCTCGCAGAACCTATGTTATTGATTCATGGGAGCTTTCAGGAAACAGATCTTTTGAAGATCCGAATGACTTCTGGAAGGATGAGGATAAGTCTATATTTGAAATAAGGGATTCGTTTACTATGAACGGTCTGGGAACGGTTATTTACGGAAGAGTCAAACGTGGTTTTTTCAGTGTTAATGATAAAATTGCTATATGCAGTCCTGTTGATACAAAGGAAAAGCTCGAAGGGGTAATAGTGAAAATCACTACCTCTCTTGTGGAGGTAAATAAAATAAATTGCGGCTTTGAATCGGATATTTTAATTTCTGTCTGCGGCGACAGCAGCAGAATATTTCCCGGCGACAGAGCCTATAAAAAATGCAAAACAGGAGGAATAAAAAATGCTGTACAGTGAAAAGGTACTGGATCATTTTTCAAACCCAAGAAATGTGGGAGAAATTGAAGATGCAGACGGCGTCGGCGAAGTAGGAAACGCAAAATGCGGAGATATAATGAAAATGTATATAAAGGTCGACAACGGAATTATTTCTGATGTAAAGTTCAAGACTTTCGGCTGCGGTGCGGCAGTTGCAACATCTTCAATGGCAACAGAGCTTATAAAGGGCAAACCTATTGAGGATGCTTTAAAGCTTACAAACAAGGCGGTCGTTGAAGCCCTTGACGGACTTCCGGCTGTAAAGCTTCATTGTTCTGTGCTGGCGGAACAGGCAATCAAATCAGCACTTTCCGATTATTATACAAGACAAGGTATTGACCCGGCTCCGATAGTAGGAGAAATTGGCGAATGTGAGGCTTGCCACTGATAAACACGGCAAAAGTGTGCATATGTAAAAGAATGGGACGCCCTTATTCGCAGGGCGTCCTTTATGCATTAAAAGACAACAAAAAATTATAAAAAATAATGCTCTTTTTATTTTTAATGACGTAAAATAATAAATTTCTTGACATGAAACTCAAATTTATATATAATAAAATAAAAAGAAAGCAAAAGACGTGTTAAATTCACACGGCAAAAAGGAGAATAAAATGAAATTAAAAAGATTTCTGACTGTCCTTGCCGCAATGACAATGCTCATGACTGCCTTTACGGCTTGTAACGGTGACAGCAGTTCAAATTCTGAAAGCGAATCTTCTGAAAGCAGTGAGGCTCAGACACAGGAAGAATCTGCGGAAGACAGCGATGTAAGCGGACAGACTATTTACTGGCTCAGTGATTATGACCTTAATCCTTACGGAAATGAGGACAGAAGTATAGCTCTTACACTTTTTGAAGATGTTTACGGCGGAAAAATAGAATGGGTTCCTACTACCCCTGAAACAAAATATGACGATCTTGCAAACAGGATCTTAGGGGGAGAACCTGTGGATATGATAGATTATGAACCGGCAGCTTTTCCGGGGGGAATAGCTGACCAGTATCAGCCTCTGGATGATTACATAGATTTAAATGACGAGCTGTGGGCGGATACAAAAGAGCTTGCTGACAGTATGGCTTATCAGGATAAGCATTATATAGTGCCGGTTGGTGTGGATGATCCGGTATGCCTGATTTACAGCAGAAAAATGATGAAAGATGAAGATCTTGACGATCCTTATGAACTTTATAAAAAGGGCGAATGGAACTGGGATGCTTTTGTATCAATGATGAAAAAGTTTACCGAAAACGGTGATGACAGATACGGATGCACTGGCTGGATAGGCAGTCCTGTTGTTCAGTCCTCAGGACAGCCTTTTGTAGCTTATGACGGCAAGACATTTACCAGTAATATTATGAGCACTGAAATTGAAAAGGCTGAAAATGTTCTGGAGGAAATCGGTAAAGAAGGCCTTTATAATGCTTCATGGAACGGATATTTCCCGGACGACGGTTCAACTCTTTTCTATGGAATGACTCTGGAAAATCTTGCACAGTCAAATGCTAAAAATGAAGATGAAGATATTTTCTTTGTTCCGTTCCCGAAAATGCCTGATTCTGATAAGTATTACCTGACTGCCGATATCAGTGCAAAAATGCTTGCTGCAAATTCTGACAAGGGTAAGGCTGTAGCAGAATATATAACCTGCGAAAAGGTTGCCCGTACTGAAGAAAAGTATAAGGCGGCTGCAAAGGAAAAGGCTCTTGTTCCTGAGGCTGACTATGGAGATGACAAGGGAAAATATATTACTGAAGAACAGTATGATTTCTGGCAGGAGCTTTTAAATCCTGAAAATATAACTCCTGTGTTTGACTACGGCTGCGGTATGGGTACACGCATGTATTCAGAAACATATGATTACAGCACAAGAGGTGTAATCAACAATTTAAGTGATGCGCTTATATCAGAGTACGAGGGCTCACCGTCATCATGGGAAGAACTGCGTGACAAATGGAAGGATACTATCGATAAGGAAATAAAAAATTATAACTGACAGAGGCTTTCTTTTCAGAAAAGTTAAATAAATAAAGGAAAAAATTCGTTAAATCCCTTGATTTTCTGTAAGGAATGTGCTATAATACAAAGTAGTATGTATAAAGTAAGCTAAAGACCGGAAATTTCCGGTCTTTCTTATGTATATGGGAGATAGACTTATGAAAATAAAAAAATTCGGTGCAACAGAACAGCTTGTTTATGAGCTTGCAAAGCCTATTGCAGAGGAAAACGGTGTGGATATATGGGACGTCCGCTTTGAAAAAGAAGGCGCTTCGTGGTATCTCAGGGTTTTTATCGACAAGGAGGACGGAATCAATATTGATGACTGTGAAGCTGTAACAAGACCGTTAAGTGATATTCTTGATGAAAAGGATCCTATTTCACAGGGGTATTTTTTGGAAGTCGGATCTGCGGGAATTGAAAGGGAGCTTCTGAGAGAATCCCATTTCAGGGCATGTACCGGAAGCGTCGTTCATGTTAAAATGATAAGACCGCTGGAGGGAATAAAGGAATTTACAGCGGAACTTTCAGGTTTTACAAAGGATTCTGTAACTTTGAGTTTTCCGGTAAATTCTGCCGGAGACGGGGGAAATGTCAGAGAAATTCCTCTGGCAGATATTGCGAATATAAGGCTTTATGATGACTTTAATGAATTTTTATAAATTAATGGAGGAATAATCGGAAATGAATAAAGGTTTTTTTGAGGCATTGTCTCTTCTTGGAAGCGAAAACAGCGTGGATACTGATACAATAGTTGAAAAGGTCAAGTCTGCACTGATTAAGGCAATAAAAAAGGCATATCCTGACTGTGAAGATAATTTCCGTGTTGAAATTGATCCGGAAACTCAGAAATTTGATATGTTTCTTATTAAAACAGTTGTAGATGATGAGCCTATAGATTATAATGAAATAAATATTGACGAGGCAAGAACTATTGATCCGGGAGCTTATGTGGGCGGTACTGTTGATTATCCTCTGGACGCTGCAAAGTTCGGCAGAGCTGCTGCACAGTCGGCAAAGCAGTCCATTAAGGGAGATTTAAGAGAGATAAACCGTGAAAATATACTTAATCAGTTTCAGGACAAGGAAAACGAATGCATTACAGCTACGGTTTCTCAGGTTGAACCGGGAAGCGGTACTGTGACAGTAATTTATGACAAGACAGAACTTTATCTTTTCAGAAATGAACAGATCCCCGGCGAACGTTTTAAAGAGGGCGACAAGATAAAGGTTTATGTGACAGGAATTGCAAACAAGGCAAAGAAACCGATTATAAAAATTTCCAGAGCTCACAGAGATCTTGTAAAAAGACTTTTCGAGCTTGAAGTACCTGAAATATATGACGGAGTAGTTGAAATAAAGGCTATTTCAAGAGAAGCAGGTTCAAGAACTAAAATTGCTGTATGCTCAGGAGATGAAAATGTTGACGCTGTGGGCGCATGTATCGGTCCTAAGAGAACCAGAATCCAGGCGGTGGTTGATGAACTGAACGGCGAAAAGATTGATATTATAAAGTACAGCGAAGATCCGGCAGAATTTATTGCAAGAGCTCTGGCACCGGCTAAGGTGTTAAGCGTGAATGTTGCGGAAGGAGAGCTTAAGGAATGCTCTGTAACAGTGCCGGGAGATCAGCTGTCACTTGCAATCGGCAACAGAGGACAGAATGCAAAGCTTGCAGCAAAGCTTACAGGATATAAAATTGATATAAAACCTGAAACGGATATCAAGGCTCAGCCTGAAAATGCTCCGGAAATTCCGGATGAAACGGCTTTGGAAGCTGCTTTGGAACAGGCTGAAAATATGGCTGAACCTTTGCCGGAAGAGTAATTATTGTGGTGGCTGCTTATGAAAACCAGAAAAATACCGCTTAGAATGTGTCTGGGCTGCGGTGAAATGAAGCCCAAAAAGGAAATGATAAGGGTTGTTAAATCTCCTGAAGGGGAAATTTCCCTTGACTTTACAGGAAAAAAATCCGGACGGGGAGCTTATATATGCCGGAGTGCAGAATGCTTTGAAAAGGCAAGAAAGGCAAGACGGTTTGAGAAAAGTCTGTCATGTAAAATAGAAGAAAGTGTATATGAGGTGATGGAACATGAACTCTCAGCAGAAAATAATTAATTTGCTTACTATATGCCGCAAATCGGGAAAAATGATTTCCGGATTTGATGCTGTTAAAGAAGCCGTTTATGAAGGAAACGTTTCATGCGTTCTGACAACGGATGATATTTCCCAGAAAACACTTAAGGAAGTAAAATTCTTCTGCGGCAATTCAAAGGTTGATGTACTTGAACTGGGAATCGACTCCGCTGATTTATACGGCATTCTTGGAAAAGAAGTTGTTGTTGCTGCTATAAGTGATTTCGGTTTTGCAAAACGATTTAAGGAGCTTGCTAATGATCCTTTGATGAAAAAGGCTAAAAAGAAACAACAGTAAGCTCTTAAGACATTACGGTAAAAATTATCGATACTGCACAGATTTTTTGTGCGGCATTGTCTTAAAAAACTTGCGCTTATATAGATTGGAAAAAATAATTTAAACTGGAGGTTTCGCCTATGACGAAAAAGACAAAGCTGGCCGAGGCTGCGAAAGACCTTAAACTGGATAATCAGGAGCTTATTGACCTGTTGGAAAAATATGACGGTACAAAAAGAAAGAATACAACAGCTCTTACGTCGGATGAAATGAATTATATACTGGAACATTATTCACAGAATAATCAGGTTGAAAGCTTTGATTCATACTTTGAGTCAAAAAACAAGCCGGTTCAGGAAGAAAAGGAAGAAGTGCCTCAGGATGAACAGGTGAAGAAGCCTGTTAAAAAGGAAAAAAATGCTTCTAAGACAAAGAGTGCAAAGGAAGCACCGGCTGCTGAAAAAACTGTAAAGAAACCGGCAGAGAAAAAATCTGAAAATAAAAAAACGGAAGAGAAAAAAAACTTGGAAAAGAAAACAGCTGAAAATAAGACTGCTGAAGCTAAAAAGCCTGAAAAAACTGCTCAGGAACAGACAAAGCCAAAGGCTCAGGAACAGCCTGTCAGGTCAGATGCTTCAAAGTCTCAGAAAAACGACAGATTCAAAAAGCCTGAGCCTGCCCCTGTAAAGAAGGAAAAGGAAAAGAAACAGCCGCCGAAGGCTCAGAAACATGGTGAAAAGCAGAAGCTTGGAACTTCAATGTCAATGACCTTTGAAACTACTACTGAAAGCAGCAGAAGAACTGTTGATACAAGAGGTTCATACGTTAATCTGGATAAATATAATGAAAGATATGAACAGATAGCTCCTGCAAACAAGCATAAGGATAATTATACAAGAAAACAGAAAATAAATCAGAAATCTGCACAGAGAAATAAAAATAAGTTCTCAAGTAAAAGAGAAACCGAATCTGAAAAGCTTCGTCGTCTTGAGCTTGAAAGAGCAAGAAAACAGCAGCTTAAGGTTCTGATTCCTGATGAAATCACTGTAGGCGAGCTTGCTGCAAGACTTAAGGCAACAGCTACAGACGTTATAAAGAAGCTTATGGGTCTGGGCGTTATGGCATCAATCAACGAAGTGATCGATTTTGATACTGCTGCTCTGGTCGCAGACGAAATGGGTGCTAAGGTTGAAAAGGAAGTTATCGTTACAATTGAGGAGCGTCTTATTGATGACAGCGAGGACGACAGTGCAAACACTGAGGAAAGAAGTCCTGTAGTTGTTGTTATGGGTCACGTTGACCATGGTAAAACTTCACTCCTTGACAGAATCAGACATGCAAATGTAACTGCGTCAGAAGCCGGCGGTATTACTCAGCATATCGGTGCATATCAGGTAAAGGCAGGCGACAAGACTATAACTTTCCTCGATACTCCGGGACACGAAGCATTTACTGCAATGAGAGCAAGAGGAGCTGACATTACAGATATTGCAATACTTGTAGTTGCCGCTGACGACGGTATAATGCCTCAGACGGTTGAATCCATAAACCATGCAAAGGCGGCAAATGTTTCAATAATCGTTGCAGTAAACAAGATGGACAAAGAAGGCGCAAATATTGAAAAGGTAAAGCAGGGACTTACAGAACATGGTCTTGTTCCGGAAGAATGGGGCGGAGATGTTATGTGCGTTCCGGTATCCGCTAAAACAGGCGAGGGCATCGACGAACTGCTTGAAGATGTTCTGCTTATTGCAGAAATGAAGGAGCTTAAGGCTAATCCTGACAGACTTGCAAAGGGTGCTGTTATTGAAGCAAGACTTGACAAGGGAAGAGGTCCGGTAGCAACACTGCTGGTTCAGAACGGAACACTTAAAACAGGTGATGTTATTATTGCCGGAACTTCTGTGGGAAGAGTCCGTGTAATGACAGACTATAACGGAAATAAAATTAACAGTGCAGGTCCGTCTGTTCCTGTGGAGATAACCGGTCTTGCAGAAGTCCCCAGTGCCGGAGATACTTTCAACGCTGTTGAAGACGAAAAGCTTGCAAAGGAACTTGTTGAACAGAGAAAGCATGAGGCAAAGCTTGAACAGTTCAATTCCGTTCAGAAGGTTACTTTAGACAATCTGTTCAGCCAGATAGCCCAGGGCGAAGTAAAGGAACTTCCGATTATCGTTAAGGCGGACGTTCAGGGCTCTGTGGAGGCTGTAAAGCAGTCCCTCGAAAAGCTTTCAAACGAAGAAGTAAGAGTAAAGGTAATTCACGGCGGTGTTGGTGCTGTTTCTGAAGGTGACGTTATGCTGGCGTCCGCTTCAAACGCTATAATCGTAGGCTTTAACGTTCGTCCTGACCCTGTTGCTGAAGAAAGTGCCAAGCGTGACGGAGTTGAAATAAGACTTTACAGAATTATTTATGATGCAATTGAGGAAATCACAACTGCTATGAAGGGTATGCTTGCACCGAAATTCAGAGAAGTAATTCTCGGCAAGGCAGAGGTAAGACAGGTTTATAAGATTTCAAGCGTTGGTGCGGTTGCAGGTTCATATATCACAGACGGTAAAATTACAAGAAACTGTGAAATCAGAGTTGTCCGTGACGGTATTGTAGTAGCTGAAGACAAAATATCTTCTCTCAAGAGATTCAAAGACGATGCAAAGGAAGTTGCAAAGGGATTTGAATGCGGAATCGGTCTTGAAAAGTTTGCCGATATCAAGGAAGGCGACGTTTTTGAAGGCTTTATTATGGAAGAATACCGTGATTAACAGCTGATTTCCGGGAATAATATTTATTTATAAAGCAAATGCTTAAAATATATATTATCTGTTGCCGATTTGCGGCAGAATGGAGATTTATATGTCAAGTTTTAAGGTTGGAAGAATGGGGGAGGACATAAAAAGAGAGCTTACAGCAATTTTCAGAGAACTTAAAGATCCGAGAATTGCTGAGTTTATCACAGTTGTAAGAGTGGATCTTTCAAACGATCTTTCACACTGCAAGGTTTATGTTTCCTGTTTTGAAGGCATTGAAAAGGCAAGGGAATCGGTTGAGGGACTGACCAGTGCGTCAGGATTTATAAAAAGGGAGCTTTTTCACAGGCTTCCAATGAGAAAATGCCCGGAGCTTAAATTTATAGCTGACGATTCAATTGCCCGCAGTGCTGAAATAAATGAAAAATTGAGAGAGCTTTGAGCCGGGAGGAAGTGACGTTCCGGCTTGATGCCGGAGAAGAATAATGAAAATTGATTTTAATGAAGCTGCTCAGATACTGAAAAATTGTGAAGACGCTTATATACTCATTCATCAGAGTCCGGACGGAGACTGTACAGGTTCGGGAACTGCTCTTTACCATATACTGGAATATATGGGCAAAAGAGCAAGAGTAATATGCTCTGATGAAATACCAAAGCGTTATGCATTTATGCGTACGGAATACAGGGACGAGGAGTTTGAACCGAAATTTATTATAGCGTCAGATGTTGCTGACATAAAGCTTCTGGGAAAATATAAGGAAATTTACGGAGATAAAGTTGATCTTTGCATAGACCATCATATTTCAAATACAGGTTATGCCAAAAAAACTCTGGTATGCCCCGACGCATCTGCCGCATGCGAGGTGGTTTATGAGCTTATAAAGATACTGGATATTCCTCTTACCGAGGAAATAACAAGGTGTATTTATACCGGAATCGCTACGGATACCGGCTGCTTCAAATATGAAAATACAACGGCAAGATGCCATGAAATAGTAGCAGAGCTTAAGAGAAACTGTCCGGTAAACTTCGCTAAAATAAACCGTGACATGTTTGATGTCAAAAGCCGGGGAAGACTTAAAATTGAACGTGCCGTTACTGATATTATGGAATACTATCTGGATGATAAATGCACTATGATATGTATTACAAGCGATATCCTGAATGAAATGGGCGTTGAATCCGCTGAACTTGAGGGTATGGCGGGAATTCCTCTTCAGGTTGAGGGAGTTGAAGTCGGCGTTACTATAAAGCAAAAGGATGAGAACAGCTATAAGATCTCAATGAGGTCGGCAAATGATGTTAATGTATCAGATATATGCGCATCTCTGGGCGGAGGCGGTCACATAAAGGCAGCTGGCTGTCTTCTTCATGGTACCCTTGACGAGGTAAAGAAAAAAATTGTTGCGGCTGTTGCTGAAGGACTTAAAACATGCTAAACGGAATTATCTGTGTAAACAAGCCGGAGGGCTTTACATCCTTTGACGTTATTGCAAAGCTTCGGGGTATTCTTAAAATGAAAAGACTGGGCCATTCGGGAACGTTAGACCCCATGGCAACGGGTGTACTGCCGGTTTTTGCCGGGAGTGCCACAAAGGCGGTAAGTATTTTAAACGATACTGACAAAAGCTACCTTGCAGGATTCAGGCTGGGCATCGTTACTGATACTCAGGATATAACCGGAAAAATCCTTGAGGAAAAAACGGTGTGTGCAGATACTGAAAGTATTGAAAGGGTGGCAAAGCTTTTCCGGGGAAATATAAGTCAGATTCCGCCTATGTACTCTGCGGTTTCTGTGGGAGGAAAGCGGCTTTACGAGCTTGCAAGGAAGGGTATCGAAGTCGAGAGAACTCCACGGGAGATAACTGTTGATACATTTGAAATACGTGAGTTTGATGAAAAGTCCGGAGAGGGGAGAATTGCCGTTGCCTGCTCAAAGGGTACTTATATCAGAACTCTTATTCATGATATGGGACAGGAACTGGGCTGCGGAGCTGTGATGACAAGTCTTGTCCGGACTGCCGCATGCGGTTTTACTTTGGAAGACTGCTATACTCTGGAGGAAATCCAGAAGCTTGCAGATGAAAACCGTGTCAGGGAGATACTGAAAAGTACTGAAAAGCTTTTTGAGGATTATCCGGCACTCAGACTGAATGCCATGAAAACAAAAATGTATAAAAACGGAGTAAAGCTCCGGCTTTCAGAGCTTGCAGGATTTGACGGACAGGAGCTTGTGAGAATATATTCGGCGGAAAACAAGTTTATTGGTATTGCAAAGGCGGACTTTGAAAACGGTGTTTTGAGAGTACTCAAAAACCTTGACGGGGACGGTGAACTTTAAAAAATGACAATTATTTCAGAGGGCGGCTGTACAAGTGAAAGATGTGCGGTGGCTCTGGGGATTTTTGACGGGGTTCATCTGGGTCACAGAAAAATAATCGGAAAGGCTATGGAGTATTCAGATTCCGGACTTGCCCCGGCTGTATTTACATTCAATACCGAAACGGTAGGAAAAAAGCACGGGAAGGAATATGAATTTATTTACAGTGACAGTCAGAAAAGAAGTATACTTGAAAAGCTGGGAATAAAATATGTCTTTTCTCCGGCAGTCAGTGAAATTCAGAATATGACCGGAGAGGAATTTGCCGGAAACGTACTTGCAGAAATGTTCAGGGCAGAATCGGTAGTCTGCGGAGAAAACTTCCGCTTCGGAAAAGGTGCAGCCTGCGGTGCAGAGGAACTTGAAAGATTCGGAAAAAAGTTCGGTTTTGAAGTCTGCGTCTGCGGACTCGTTAAGAAAAACGGTACAGACATAAGCTCTGAAATTATCAGGGAAATGATAAAAAACGGGGAAATTGCTTCAGCCGGAGAACTGATGGGTGAAAATTATTTTCTTGATTCTCAGGTCATAACCGGAAACAAAATAGGCAGGACTATTGATTTCCCTACTATAAATCAGAAATTTGAATCAAGACAGCTTATACCCCGAAAGGGCGTTTATGCGTCAGAAACATATGTAAACGGGAAAAAATACCCGTCGGTTACAAATATAGGTGTTAAGCCTACTGTTGAAAAAAATACCGCTCCTCTGGCAGAAACAAATATTATAGATTATACGGGAAACCTTTACGGACAGAATGTAAGGGTTGAACTTTATGACTTTATCAGAGATGAAAAAAAGTTTTCTTCTCTGGAGGAGCTTAAATACAGAATAAATGCAGATGTACATACGGCAATGAAAATGTACTCTGCCAGAAATAAAAAAATTATTTGAAAGGTTTGATTTGAAATGTCAGATACAAAAAAGGTCAGAACCAGATTTGCACCAAGCCCTACAGGTTATATGCATATAGGAAACCTGAGAACTGCCCTTTATGCTTATCTTATTGCAAAGAAAAACGGCGGCGATTTTATTTTGAGAATTGAAGACACTGACCGTGAAAGATATGTTGAAGGTGCTGTGGACGTTATTTATGATACGTTGAGAAAGGCAGGACTTCAGTGGGACGAAGGTCCGGATATCGGCGGCGATTACGGTCCTTATGTTCAGTCGGAAAGAATGGGAATGTTTAAAGACTATGCCTTGCAGCTTGTTGAAAGCGGACATGCCTATTACTGCTTCTGCGACAAGGATAGACTTGACGAGGTAAGAAAAATTCAGGAGGCGTCCCATATCGCTCCAATGTATGACAGACACTGCCGCAATCTTTCAAAGGAAGAAATTGAAGAAAAGCTTGCTGCCGGAATACCTTATGTTATCAGACAGAAGATGCCGCTTGAGGGGACTACGACATTTCACGATGAGATTTATGGCGATATTACCGTTGAAAACTCCACTCTTGATGACCAGATACTTATAAAAACTGACGGCATGCCCACATATAATTTTGCAAATGTTGTGGACGACCATACAATGGGAATTACCCATGTAGTAAGAGGAAATGAATACCTTTCCTCAACTCCTAAATATAACCTTCTCTATGAGGCGTTCGGCTGGGATGTTCCGGTTTATATTCACTGCTCACCTGTTATGAAGGATCAGACTTCCAAGCTTTCCAAGAGAAACGGCGATGCTTCATTTGAAGATATTATTTCAAAGGGATTTCTTCCGGAAGCTGTCGTAAACTTTATTGCACTTCTGGGCTGGGCACCTAAGGGTGAAGAGGAAATTTTCACTCTTGAAGAGCTTAAGGAACAGTTTGATATAAGCGGAATTTCGAAGTCCCCGGCGATTTTTGATCCTGTAAAGCTCAGAGCTGTAAATGCAGAGCATATCAAGAGAATGACTCCGGAAGAATTTTTAGAACATGTAACGCCTTATATAAGACAGTCGGTCAGGAGAGAGGATATCGACATAAAACTTTTAGCAAGCGTTCTTCAGAAGAGAACTGAAGTGTTCACTGAAGTTCCGGAAATGGTTGACTTTATTGAATGTCTGCCTGAATATGATACGGCTATGTACTGCCACAAGAAAATGAAGACCAATGAAGAAACATCTCTTGAAGCTTTAAAGGCTGTTCTTCCGGTACTGGAAGCTGTTGAGGACTGGACTGAGGAAAATATTCACAAAGCTCTCTTTGACCTTATAGCAAAGCTTGAGGTTAAAAACGGCTGGCTGCTGTGGCCGGTTCGTACAGCCGTTTCAGGAAAGCAGTTTACTCCCGGCGGCGGAGTAGAACTTTGTGCAATTTTAGGTAAAGAAGACTCTCTTGCACGAATCCGCAAAGGTATAGAAAAGCTTTCATAATGCTTTCACTATACTTTCACATTTAATTATTATAATTATTAATTGCGGAATGTCCGCCGAATAAAGGAGGTTATACTTTAAAAATGATAGAAGTTAAGAATCTCACTAAACATTATGGTGACAAAAAAGCTGTCAATGACATAAGCTTTAAGGTTGAGGACGGCGAAATTTTAGGATTTCTCGGCCCTAACGGTGCGGGAAAATCCACAACAATGAATATGCTTACAGGCTATATTTCTTCAACATCAGGAACGGCATATATAAACGGAATCGATATACTGGACGACCCTATAAAAGCAAAGGCAAATATAGGATATCTTCCGGAAATGCCGCCGCTTTATGTTGATATGACTGTAAAGTCATATTTAAACTTTGTTTTTGATCTGAAAAAATGCAAGCTTCCCAGAAAATCCCATCTTACAGATATCTGCGAACTATGCAAGATAACAGATGTTAAAGACAGAATCATAAAGCATCTTTCAAAAGGTTATAAACAGCGTGTGGGACTTGCTCAGGCACTTATAGGAAATCCACCGGTGCTTATTCTCGATGAACCGACTGTGGGTCTTGACCCGAAACAGATGGTGGATATCAGAAATCTTATAAAGAAACTCGGAAGAAACCATACGGTTATTTTATCATCTCACATTCTTTCAGAGATACAGATGGTATGCGACAGAGTAATAATTATCAACGGAGGCAGAATCGTAGCTGATGATACAGCGGATAATCTTTCAAAAAAGGTTTCTGCTGACCACCGTCTGATATTCAGAATTGAAGGCGACAAGGACGAGATTCTGCTTACACTCAGAAAAATTCCGGGAATTAAGTATGTAAGAGCAGGCGTGGAGCGTGAACCGGGAATTTATGAATACGAAATGGAAGCCCAGCAGGAGGGCGATGATTTCCGCCGGGAAATAAACGAGGCTGCCCGTAAAAATGGATGGAACATTATGCTTATGCGTTCAAGCGAAATGACTCTTGAGGACATCTTCCTTAAAATTACCATGGGTGAAGCTGTTCCGGAGCAGCTTGCAAAGCTTAATAAAAAGGACGGAGGTAATGAACAATGAGCGCTATATTCAGACGTGAGCTTGGCTCGTTTTTCACATCCAGCATAGCCTATGTTTTTCTGGCTGCATTTTATGGATTTGCAGGCTTGTGTTTTTATCTGACATGCCTTTCTGCCGGTACTACTGACATGTCTTCATTCTTTTCAACAATTTCAACAGTACTTATTTTTCTGATTCCTATTCTTACAATGAAAACTTTCAGCGAAGAAAAAAAGCAGAAAACGGAACAGGGACTTTTAACTGCACCGGTAAGTCTGGGCGGAATGGTTCTCGGAAAATATTTTGCAGTGCTTGTTATGTACATAATGGGTGTCAGCATCGTTTTGGTTGACGCACTGATACTCAGCTATTTCGGCTCGGTTGACTGGAAAATAGTACTGTCAAATTATCTTGCCATGATCCTTCTGGGAGCTGCGTTTATTGCAGTAAGTATGTTTGTTTCAGCATTTACTGAAAATCAGGTGGTTGCAGCAGTAGTGGGAATATTATGTCTGCTTCTGTTATATCTGATAGACCTGATTGCAGGAAATGTGAAATATGATTTTATTTCAAATCTTTTGAATTCTCTTTCATTCTATACCAGATACTATGAATTTACATGCGGTCTGTTTAACCTGTCAAGCGTACTGTTTTATGTAAGCACTGCTGTAATATTCAATTTCCTGACTATCAGGGTATTTGAAAAAAGACGCTGGAGTTAAGGGAGGATAAGTTTTTATGAAGAACGAAACAGTAAAAGAAAAAAAGTCTTTTAATAAAAAGAAACTGAAATACGGTACTGTGGCTACGGTTATTACAGTAGTGTTTGTTGCAGTAGTAGTTTTCATCAATCTTATTGCCGGCATTTTAACTGACAGAGAAAACTTAAAGCTTGACCTTACATCTCAGAAGTATTACGAGGTTTCACAGGATACTATTGATTATATCAGGAATATAAAAAAAGATGTGGTTATTGATGTAATGTATGAAGAATCAAGATTTGAAAACAGTACATACATGAAAATGGTTTATGAAACACTTAATAAATATGAACAGAATTCAGACCATATCGAAGTTGACTTTCACGATATAACAGCTGAACCGGATGTAATAAACAAATATTCTGATGTATACAGCGGTACGATCAGCGAAGGAAGTATCGTTGTTGCATGCGGTGACAGGGTAAAGGTTATTTCAAGCCTTGACAACCTGTTTACTATTGACAGTTCTTCCTACTATTATACAGGAAGCTCAAGCATAACAGGGTATAAGGGCGAGCAGGAACTGACCTCCGCTATAATGAGCGTTACTGATGCAAACCCGAAAAAAGCGGCAGTTATTGATAAGTATAACGGCAGCAGCATATATCATGTTTATAACAGCAATGCTGTAACATCTATTGCCAATCTGCTTGACAAAAACGGATATGAAGTTACCAAGATAGATATTTTATCTGACGGACTTTCTCCTGATGATTATGACCTTGTTGTTCTTCCGGCACCTGTTAATGACCTTACTGAGGACTGTATCACAAAGCTTGATGATTTCCTTTACAACAACGGAAATCTGGACAAGAACATGATTTATATTGCTGATATATTCCAGTATAAAACTCCGAATATTGACGCATTCCTTGAAATCTGGGGAATTGAAGTAGGCGGAAATGTAGTTTACGAATCAAATGCAGACAAGAATCAGAAAATTACTATTTCAACAGGAAATGCTGAAGCACCTATTGTAAACTCTGTTGATGATGAATATACACAGGATCTTTCCAATACAAAGCTTCCTATTGTTGCACCTATTTCAAGAAACATAAATCTCCTGTTTGACTCAAATGTTGACAGAACAACATCATCTCTTTTACAGACTTCTGATACCGCTTATCTCTATCCGCTGAATATGAAATCACTGGACGAGGCAAAGGCTGAAGCAGAAGCAGAAGAAAATCAGGAAACAGAAGAAGCAACTGAGGAAACTACGGAATTCAATCCTGATGAAGCTGAAAAATCAGCACAGAATGTTATGGCTCTTGCAACTAAGACAAATACAGTAAACAATGAAGTTCATACAAATAATCTGCTGGTAATCGGCGGTATATCAATGGTCGATCCGAACCTTACATCTTCTTCCACATATAATAATGCAGAATTTGTTATAAATGCCATTAATAAAATCTGCGGCAAGGAAAACGGAATCATTATTGCTGAAAAGAGCCTCAGCCAGACTACAATTGATATAACAGCTTCACAGGTTTCAGCAATAAATAAAGTTGTAATATATATCATTCCGATTATTGTAATACTGGCAGGTATAATAGTATACTTATGGAGAAGAAACCGATGAAAAAGAATATAAAAGCCGTTATTGCCTGCGTTGCCGCACTTGCAGTCGCAGGCGGCGGATACGCATTACTCAGGCTTACCGATGACAGCAGTTCACAGGACAGTTCGTCTCAGGCACAGACAGATCCGGCATCTGTCCCCACACCCCTTTTAAGCTTTGAAAAGGCAGACATTACATCTATCTCCGTTGAGAATCTGAACGGAAGCTTTGAAGCAGTTCCGGAAGGCGAACCGGCAGAAGATGGGACGGTTACATTTACAATAAAGGGTCTTGAGGATCTGGACATAAATTATACTTTAACATCCTCCCTTTTAAATAATAGTTCAACTTTAACGTCTGATTCCACTGCTGTGGAAAATGCCGATGATCTTGAAAAATACGGACTGAAATCCCCTCAGGCAAAAGTTACCGTAAAAGCCGGAACGGAAACTAAAACGATACTTGTGGGAAATGAATCTCCTGTAAGCGGTGAAACATACTGCATGGAGGAAGGCGGAAATACAGTTTATCTGGTGGGAACTTCAAGCGTCAGCGTATTCGCAAACAGTGATACGGCTTTTATTTCCACAACAATTCTTGAAGAACCTGCTGAGGATGAAGCACCGACAGTTGACAAAATTTCAATAAAGCGGTCGGATCTTGATTATGATATTGTACTTGAATATGATAAAACCACTGATGAAGACGGAACTACCAGCGGTACATTAGCTACACATTATATGTCAGAACCGATATTTGCATATCTTGACGTAGAAAAATCCCAGGACGCAACTCACGGACTTTTCGGTCTTACAGCTCATTCTGTACTGGCAGCTCATCCGGATGACAATACCAAAAAGGCTTCCGGATTTGACGATCCTTTATGCACTGTCACAATGAATACCAGTGACGGCAAAACCCATACATTAACAGTGGGCAAGGAGCTTGAAATTGATGACGGCAAATACTATGTGGCAATGTTTGATGACACAGATGTTATCTATGCAATAGATGAAGAAAGCGTATGCTGGGCTTCACTTAAGCCGGAGGATATCATGTCAAAAATGGTATTCGGTACTATGGTATGGGATATCGGCAAGCTGGAGATAAATGTGGCTGACGGTGAAAGCGTTACATTTGAGGGCAGCGGAACATCAGCTGACGATTATAAAGTAACTAAAAACGGCAAAAGCTGTGAAGCTAAAAGATTCCAGAGTTTTTATCAGTTCCTGCTGAAAACTTCTGCTGAAGATTTTGTTATTGATGAACAGCCACAGGGTGATCCGATAGTTTCGGTTTATCTTGAAACACAGGACGGAAAGACTAAGCAGACAGTTGAATTTTATGAATCCGAGGGCAAGAAAGTGCTTATAAGCGTTAACGGAACACCATGCTTCAAATGCCGTTCAGCTTATGTGGATCTGCTTATAAAGAATCTTTCAAAGTTCGACAGCAGCGAAGAATTTGTTATGAACTGGTAATCTTTTTCGACTATAAATTCACACGATATGTAATATAATTATAACAATGTGCAAATAAAAAAGGAGGATACTAATGGGAAACAGTTTTTTTACTTATAAGGGTTTCCCCCTTGTAAGACATGAGGACGTTATATATTATGGAAATATGACTGATGATTATGTTGTTATGCTTCAGATTCTTCAGAAAAAGAGAGTTAACGATCTGGATGTTGCAAGTAAAATTAAGGTTTATCAGATGTCCACTGATCTGGATCTGCCGCCTAATAAAGCAGTTACCAGAACAAGTGAAAAAGAAAGCCTTTATGAGGCTCTTGACCTTGCAAATGCATGGCTTTCAAGAGCTGTGAAAAGTTAAATTCAAATTAAATTAATCGCTCCGTATGGGGCGATTTTTTATTATGATAAATTTATTTATTATATCAGGCAATATAGTTTAAAAATTAAATTATGAAATCTGTGTGAAAATTTATGGGATTTATTGACAATTTATAAAAACAGTGATATTATATAACCATGGTATGCATACTAAATAATTTCTTAAGGTGACAAATATGAAAGTAAAAAAAGTATTGATTTCTGGTATTGCGGTTTGTACATTAGCGTGTTCTATGGCTATTCAGGCTAATGCAGTAACATATGTAGCAAAATATGATGTTAATCATGATAATGTGGTTAATGTAAGAGACGTGGCTTATATTAACAGAATTTTACAGGGTACAGCAAAACCAACAAGTATTGATAATCTTGACGCTAATGGAAATGGTGTTGTTGATGATATTGACATGCAGACCATTTTATATCATGTGACAGGAAAAACGCCAGTTATGACAATGCAGTAATGGGGTGATTGAAATGAATGTAACTAAAAGAAAATTAAAAATAATGTCGTGTTTTACATGTTTTGCAATTATGGTTGGATTATTATGTGGGTGGAATTTTAAGGTAAATGCAACTGATAATTCGAGGTTATATTGGAAATATACGTATGATTCAGATGGATATAATATATCTGATTATTCTTATTACTATCTTAATGAACTTCCGATTGTGGATAATATTCCTGAAACTAGGGAAGCGGTTAATATTGATAATAGAGAAAACGCTTCGCTTGAACAGCAAATAGTATGCATAAAATATGATGGAAATGTAAACAGTACAGGATTTATTATTGGTGATCATGAAATTATGACAGCAGCTCATTGTGTTGCAATGCATGATGATATGTTTGCTAAAAAACCGCAAATTACAATTCCTACATCCAATCCGTCAAATGGAAATGAAATTTCACTGACACCATTATATGCAACATTTCCAGATGATTATTTTTCAGATGAATCGAATACAAATAGATATGATTATGCAATTGTCAAGGTTGAAGAAGATCTTAGCTCATATGGGCATGTATATCTTGGGCTTGGAACAGATGAAACAATAAAGAATGTGCCTATACATTCTTTGGGTTACACTACAGAAAATAATAAACCTGTTTTAAAAATTTCAAATGGGAATATAACAACATCAGAAGAACAAATTTATTTTTCTTCTTGTTTAGTATATGGCAAAACAAGTGGCGGTCCAGCATATTCAGAATGCAGATTTGGAATAGCTAATTCGTCAGATCCTGATGAAAAAATTCAGGTTTATAAAACTGTAATCGGAGTTACCATGGGTGAGGTTTATGACAGCAAAGGAGAAACTATAGGTTCAAGAATTATAAGAATAACACCAGAAATATTGCAATTTGCATATAACAACTCTTATTTAAGCTAAATAATTACTTGACAGCTCTTTAAAATAGTGGTATAATTAGGATATAAAAATTTACAATGAGGTGGTATATATGAAATTAAAAAAAATGCTGGCAGCCGTTTCTTCAATAATGCTGTTGAGTACAGTGCCATTTGTCAATGCAGCTGCGTCCGAATCTGATGACCCGTTTACACCGAGCATTGTTTACAAGGGTAATGAAGTTGTATCTGATGAAAATAATATAATGACATTTTCAGATGGATATTCTATCCTCACAAGTGACAGACGGGATTTTAAAATTACAATGATAGCTGCTGACGGAGCAGAAATCACAAATGAAACACTGGGTATTGACAGTACAATTGCAATAGCCAGAACGACAGATCCTGATAAGGCAAATTATTATTTTATTTATCCGTCAACTGAAGAATCTCTTGATGAGCTTTTTGATATTATAACTCAGAGAGTCAGTGAAGGATTACTGGAAAACGCATATTCACAAATGACATTTGATTTTCAGTGTTATGGTGTTGATGAGAACGGAAATATTATAACATGTGCTGTTGGACACTTCCCTGCAACACAAACTACATATGTTAATTATACTCCGGAACCTGAATTCGACGGCAAAGGCGATGCCAACGGTGACGGCAAGCTGAATGTACGAGATGCTGCATTTATCGCAAGAGCACTTTCATTGGGTGAGGGCGATACCCTTCCGGAAAATGCAGATTATAATGAAGACGGCGTGGTAAATGTCCGTGATGCAGCAGCTATTGCAAGAGATCTTGCAAAAAAATAATCTGACAGATTATTTTTTATAAGTGCGGCTTTGCTTGTTGGAAAAGTCTTTTTTAAGTAAAACAAATCGGGACAGTCCCTCAAACCAGGACTGTCCCTTATTTTTAATCCTTGTAAACCGAATCTATTCCTAAAAATTCTTCAAGACAAAGACCGCTTTCATAAACTTCAGTTGCTTTTTCAACTCCTATATAACGGATATGCCATGGTTCATACTGATATCCGGTTATGTCTTCCTTGCCTTTGGGATATCTTATAATAAATCCGTATTTATGTGCGTTAGCCGCAACCCAGTCGCTTTCAGCAGTATATCCGAAAGAATCGTCAATACTGTTGAGGTCAAAGGCAAGACCTGTCTGATGGTCTGAAAATCCCGGACGTGATGAATATGTATCCGCAGCTTCCTGGCCGTCTTCGGCTACATAGCTGTTGTAGATCCTTTCCTGATCGTAGTATGAACGATAGCCGGAGGAAATGTAAATGTCAAGTCCTTCAGCAGCAGCGTCAGCCTGCATCCTGTCAAAGGCGGCAAGAGCCTCCTCGCTTGCTCCCGGATCATAATCGGCAGGCATAGAATAGGACTTGTTTGCGATTAAAATACCGTCAATGTATGTAAGACCGTTTTCTTCAATAATTTCATGTTCACTGCTGCCGCCGGCAGGAACAACTGTAACTTTGAGCGTCAGCATTGTATCAGTATTGCGAACGCAGACTGTAATATCGCATGAACCTTCTCCGATACCGGTAATTTCCCCGTTATCACTTACTACTGCAACAGCAGTATTGGAGCTTTCCCAGTTAAATACATCGTCGGGACTTTCGGCATTTTTCAGCTCAGGTGTATATTTCTCACCAATTTCAATAGTTATTTCCGACTCTTCAAAGCATATGCTGTTATAGTCGGGACTGCTGCTGTCCTGAACATCTGCGGGAACGACATCAGCTGAGGATATTCCGGAAACGGCTGAAATGTCATTGTTAATACTTTCATTATCTCTGAAAATAAAAAAGTAAATTCCAAAAACGATAAATAATATTAAAAAAACAGCAAGACAGATAAGCAAGACAGTCTGCCTTCGCATATATACTTTTATATTTTTTCCTTCCATTTTGCAGCTCCCTTTTATATTTTATGATTTCAATATAGCATAATAGATAAAATTTGTCAACCTATTTCTACATTTAATTCAAAAAAATATCTTGCAATTTTTATAAAAATAAGTTATAATCATATAAGGAGTATTGTAAGTTTATACAACTCGGGAGTTTAAAATGTGAAAAATAACACATTATAAAAACACCTGAAATATTATGTGTGGGAGAGTTGATACAATGAATATTAAAACAAAAATCTTGTCTTTTGCAACATCCTGCGCTTTGATTTTTACAGCTTCTGCCGGTCTTGATACATCAGTTATGTTCGCCGAAACTTCGGAGGACGTTACAAATACTATGGACTGGGGAGCAGTTGAAATCGGCGGCGGAGGATTTGTTTCAGGAATAGTAACAGGACAGAATGAAATGTATCTCAGAACGGACGTAGGCGGTGCTTATAAGTATAACTACGAAACAGGAAGATGGGATCAGCTTTTTGCATTTATTAATGAAGCTGACAGAGGTCTTTTGAGTGTAAAGGGAATTGCCATTGATCCTACAGATGATGATACTGCTTATTTCTTATGCGGATGTGCCTATTTTTCAGATGCGAGAACAGTAATTTTCAAAACTACTGACGGCGGTAAAACATTTGAAGAAGTTGATGTTACAGATTTAATTCAGGTTCATGGAAACGGCGACGGACGTGAATGCAGCGAGCCTATAGCTGTCGATCCTGATAATCCGGATACTATTTATGCCGGAGGCGATGTAACTGCCGGGGACTCTGCACTTATCAAGTCAACAGACGGCGGTAAAACATGGAAAGCTGTTAAAGGCTATGATGATCTTGGTATGTATACAAATGATATAAAATGGCCTTTATGGACAGATCATATAACAAGAGCTACTACTTCAGGAGAGTATAATACACAAAACGGTGTTGCCACTATTCATATTGAAGACGGCAAAGTTTATGTAGGTACATCTGTTACCGGACAGACAAATATTCATGTAGCAGATGTTGAAACAGATGAATTTACAGAGCTTAGCGCTGATCTTCCTACAGCTAACTATCCTTTAACTATAAGCAGTGACTATAACGGAAATATTTTTGTAACTTATATTGCCGGTCTGGCATTTTCAGGCGGCGCTGGCGGTGCATATAAGTATAACATTGCAAGCGGTACAGTAACTGATATTTCTCCGTCAGGCAATGCAATTGGTATGATCACAGCAGATAAATCAGACCCTGACAAGCTTCTGGCAAGAACCTGCGGTCTATGGTCTGATCAGTGGTATGAAAAGGAATGGACTGACGGAAGTATTGCATGGGGTGACCATTTCTTCAGATCTGAAGACGGCGGCGCAACATGGACAGATATTACACCGGGGCAGCAGGTAGGTCAGTATACTGATAATCATTATTTCCTTTCAGAACCTATTGACACAAACGGATATGACTGGATTTACGGAAAGGCTATTCACTGGGGAAGCGGAATAGTAATTGATCCTAGAAATTCTGACAAAATATTGCTGACATCTGGTAATGGAGTGTTTGCCTGTGATAATACATGGGCTGACAAGGGCGTTCAGTTCTATTTCGATCCGGCTGGTATTGAAGAAGTTGTAGCTCTGGATATGACAAGTGTTCCGGATGGAGCAGTGTATTCAGCAATCGGTGACTATGACGGTTTTGTTCATACTGATGTAAATGAAATCCCTGCTCAGCATAAGCCGAATATGGGGTCAACTGGCGCTATTGCATACTGTCCTCAGAACCCTGATGTTATGGTAAGATTTGCTGAAAACGAAGGCAAGGGCTATTATACAACAGACGGCGGTACTGCATGGACTGAAATGGCAAATGCAGGCGGCTCAGGTGGTAAAGCTGCCATTACCCAGCTTGAGGACGGTTCATACAGAATTTTCCATACAAGCAGCGGCGGCAAGGTAAATTATTCCGATGACTTCGGTGATTCATGGTCTGAGTGTTCAGGAACTAAGGGCTCAAAGGTTCCTGGTATACTGGTTGAACCGGATAAGCCGAATATTGTATATGTATATACAGCGCAGTATAATGATTACTGGTTTTATGATACAACAAAAACAGAACCGACATATGAAGATGCTAACTATCAGCTTATGGTAAGTACTGACTATGGTGCAACTTTCACATCAGCAGATATCTGCAAGTATGATCAGTGCGATGTAGCAAACAGGATTGCTTATCTGGGCGAAGGACAGATTGTTCTTGGTGCTGGCTGGAACGGTGCATATATTTCAACCGACTACGGCAAGACAGTTACCAAACTTGACAATGTTTTCTACTGCAAGACTATCGGTTATGGCGCTCCTGAAAAGGAAGGCGATGTGAATACTCTTTACATGTACGGAAAACCTCAGGAGTCCGATCCTGAAGGTATATACCGTTCACAGGACAGCGGTGAAACATGGGTTCTTATAAACAAGGATAATCTTTATGGCGGTACAGGTAACGGCAATTTCCTTGTAGGCGATATGAACGAATTCGGTACAGTTTACATGTCAACTGTAGGCTGCGGTATCATTTACGGAAGGCTTGCAAGTGAACCAAAGCCGGAGCCTACAGAAACAACAGCAGTTACTTCTGTTTCAACAACTACAACTACTAAGGTTACTTCAGTTTCAACAGAGCTGACTACTGACGAAACAACAGATGAAACAATAGATCCGTCCTCATTGATTTATGGCGATGTAAATCTGGATAAGTCGGTAACATCAACTGACGTGGTATTACTGAATAAATATCTGCTGAGTCCGACTGAATATCCACTGGACAGAGAACAGGCATATTTACAGGCAAACTGCTGCTATGACTTTGATGATGACGGCAATGCAATTATTGACCTGACAGATTCAACATATGTCTGCAATGTAGTTTTAGGAGTTTATGTACAAAGCGATTTAGGTCCTCAGGAATAAAACTGAAAATTATAAGACGGCTGGGTTTTTACTCAGCCGTTTATTTTGCAAAATCATAAATTTTCAGTAAAACAGGTACGCCGCAACTTGCAGAGCGTACCTTTATTTTACATTAATGTACCTATTAAGTCAGACCAAAACTTATTGAAAGTGCATCATTTACCTTGTGCATAGATGTTCCGTCAAGCTCGCCCATTCTTTCCTTAAGACGTTTTTTATCAATAGTTCTTATCTGTTCAAGCAAAACAACACTGTCTTTTGCCAGTCCGCATCCATTTGCACTAAGCTCTATATGAGTGGGGAGCTTTGCTTTTTCTTTCTGACTGGTGATTGCTGCCGCAATGACTGTAGGACTGTGTCTGTTGCCTACATCATTCTGAACTATAAGTACAGGTCTGATTCCGCCCTGCTCCGAACCGACAACAGGGCTTAAGTCCGCATAGTAGATCTCTCCTCTTTTTACTGACATAGTTATCTCCTTCCGCCGTACAGCTAATCTGAAACAAAAACAGCATTTCCTCTGCGGCGCTTTATGCATTAAAGAATTTTATGTATTTATCATTGCCTTATTTTTTGAATTTAAACCCGGTTTCTGAAAATATTTTTTTAGTTTAAAAAATATATACGATACGGCTTATTATACATTATATTACCGGGGACTTATCCGGGTGAATATGAAAAAACTGTCCGTGGTTATAGTTAAATTATTTTTTTATAATATACTATTTTCTTTTTAAGAAATTTTTGTTATAATAAAAGATATACATATCTGCAAAATGTGCAGAATAACAACATAACACTGCAAAAATGGAGATTACTGCATGAATAAATATAAAAATCTGGCGTTTAATACCATAGTTTTCGCCATAGGATCGTTTGGTTCAAAAATTCTTGCCATGTTTCTTACAAGGCTTTATACAACTTATATGTCGTCGGACATGCTGGGTACCAAGGAGCTTATTGAAACCACAGCAAATTTTCTGATACCGGTTTTTACCTTTGCAATGTCGGAGTCAATTATAAGATATGGGCTGGACAGGGATTATGATAACCGTCAGGTACTGTCAACTGCAATAATGGTTGAAGTTATGGGACTGTTCATAATGGCTCTGCTGTCACCGTTTTTGTCGCTTATACCATTTATAAAAGGCTTTACACCATGGCTTGTGGTTTATGTAATCGTTTCAAGCTTCAGACAGACATTTTCACTGTTTGTCCGTTCCATAGGCTATGTAAAGCTTTACTCATTCGACGGTATTTTAGCAACCCTTACCCTTTTTATTTTCAATATTATTTTTATTTCCGGTTTCAAAATGGGTATTACCGGATCTTTAATTGCGGTTATTGCGTCCGATTTCTGTTCGGCAGTATTTTTATTTATTGCCGCAGGACTCGGGAAATACTTCCGGATAAGATGGGCAGACAGAGATGTTATGAAAACCATGCTCAGATTTTCAATACCAATGATCCCGACTTCGGTAATGTGGATCATAACCGGATTTTCTGACAGAATATTTATAAAATATATGGACGGACCTGTGGCAACAACGGGAGACAGTGCCGCCGGAATATATACCGCAGCTTCTAAAATTCCGAATCTTGTTTCAATGGTTTCGACAGTTTTCTTTCAGGCATGGAACATGTCTGCAATTACTGAATACAATTCCAAGGATATCGGAAAATTTTATCAGAAGGTTTATTCGGCATATCAGTCAATAATGTATATTGCTTCCGCATTTTTAATTTTACTGGTAAAGCCGCTTTCTGCAATACTGTTAAATTACAACAACCATCCTGAATATAAACAGGCGTTTCAGTATACTCCGGTGCTTATTCTTTCAGTACTGATGATGTGTTTCAATCTGTTTTTAAGCAGTATTTATACCGCTGCACAGCATACGAAAAACTCTTTCTGGACCAGTTTGATTTCAACGGTACTGAATCTGATTCTTAATGCATTTTTAATTAAGAGATACGGTATCTACGGAGCAGTTGCCACAACATTTATAAGTTATTTAATATGTTATCTTATCAGAATTGTGGATGCAAGAAGATATATATATTTCAAGGTGAATCATTTATCAACATTTATAAATATTGCCGTACTTCTTGGAATGAGTATTCTGACGATAAAGCAGCCGCCTTATTATATACCTTGTCTGATATTTATGACAATATTTATTGTATCAACGAATTTCTCTGCAATTATTTCCACTGTAAAAAATGTACTTTCAAAAAGAAAAGGATAAAACCCTATGAAAACAGCACTTTTCATTTTTTATATAACTGCCGTTTTTCTGTTATATGTATTTGTTGAAAACCGGCTGTTGATAACAAGAAGATACAAGATATCATGGGATAATCAGGAAAATACGCAAGGGCTTAAAATCGTCCAGATTTCAGACGTTCACAAAAGGACTTATCTGTCCGGCTGGAGAGTTCTTGTATCACGCATAAAGGAGCTTGAGCCTGATATTATTCTGATTACCGGTGATTTGGTTTCAAGAAATACAAAGTCTTTGAAAGATACTCAGATATTGCTTGAAAAGCTTTGCAGAATTTGTCCTGTATACTGTTCTCTGGGAAATCATGAGCTTGAACTTAAACCGGAAATTATGGCTGAATACAGAAGTATAATGAAAAAATCAGGAGCAGTACTGCTTGAAAACAGTAATGAAGTATTTGAAAAAGACGGACGCACTGTAAATATTTATGGTGCTGATTTAAAGCTTTCGGCATATAAAAATGAGAGGGGCAGATATTCTGATCTGGAGTCTGTAACTGCCGGGGAGCTTGTCCGTGACCTCGGAGAAAAAAAAGACGGATTTACAATACTTATGGCACATAATCCCTTTTTCTTTGATGAGTACGCAAAATGGGGAGCAGATGTTACCTTTTCCGGACATGTTCACGGTGGTGCGGTACGTTTGCCCGTTCTGGGCGGAGTTTTGTCTCCCGAAAGAAAATTTTTTCCTGAATTCTCAAAGGGAGTTTACCGGAAGGACGGTAAATATATGCTTGTATCAACAGGAATCGGCAAGCTGAGGGTATTTAATCCCCCGGAAATTTTATTTGCATTTCTTACTTTTTGAACCAGCCTTTTGAACCAGCCTTTTGAAAAAGGCTGGGCGAAAACTTTCAGACGTGGCTTACTTTT
>NZ_JBJFHN010000096.1:38029-39501 GCF_051893655.1 Porcipelethomonas sp.
TGAACCAGCCTTTTGAAAAAGGCTGGGCGAAAACTTTCAGACGTGGCTTACTTTTTTGTTGTCGCAAGAAAGTAAAGAAAAAAAGCCGCTGTGCTTGAAAAATTTTCATCTTTGTGTTATAATAAATAAATAATTATGAAATTACTGTTGTGAATATAAAAAAGTCAGCAGGCAAAAAGTCACTTTAATATGTATATTATGCACAAAATTGAAAAATTCTCTTGAAACATACGGGAGTAAGTGCTATATTAAAGTATGTACAATTATTGATTGGAGGTTTATCCGGTGGATTGCAGTTATCCTGAAAAAATAACATTTTCAGTGCGGTTTATTCTGAAAAATGCTTTACATGAACATATTATGCCGGGTGAACCGGCGATTTACCGAGTCGGTGTTTGCTGAAAATCCAGAGAAATTTCTAAACTTACTGACCTGCGCTGTCAAGTACCGCAGGCTTTTTTAACATAAAATACTAATAAGAAAAGGATGAAAACATGAAGTTAACCGGCGCACAAATTATAATTGAAACTCTTGTTGAACAGGGCTGTGACCGTATTTTCGGATATCCGGGCGGTCAGGTCATCAACATCTATGATGAGCTTTACAAAAATCAGGACAGAATCAAGCATATTATTACTGCTCATGAGCAGGGTGCGGCTCACGCCGCTGACGGCTTTGCCAGAGCTACCGGCAAAACCGGAGTTGTTATTGCAACATCCGGTCCGGGGGCTACAAACCTTGTAACGGGAATAGCCACAGCGTATCTGGATTCAATTCCTATGGTTGCCATTACCGGCAACGTTCCGTGCAGTCTTCTGGGCAGAGACAGCTTTCAGGAGGTAGATATCTGCGGAATAACTCTTCCTATTACAAAACATAATTACATAGTAAAGGATGTAAATGAGCTTGCAGATACTATAAGAGAAGCTTTCAGAATCGCAAAGTCAGGCCGTCCGGGACCTGTTCTGGTAGATGTTCCTAAGGACGTTCAGATCGCAAGCTGTGACTTTGAAAATGCAGTTGTATCTCCGGCTTTTGAGTCCCCTAAGGCGGACAGTACTGAGATCCAGAAGGCAGCAGATATGATAGCCGCTTCAAATAAACCGTATATTTACTGCGGCGGCGGTGTTATTTCCGGTAATGCAAGCCGTGAGGTTATGGAGTTTGCTGAACTTATTGACGCTCCAATCGGATGCAGTATGATGGGTGTTTCCGCAATTCCGACTTCAAATCACAGATTCCTGGGAATGCAGGGAATGCACGGTCACTACGCTTCTTCGATGGCTCAGGCTGAAGCAGATCTTGTAATAGCAATCGGTGCAAGATTCAGTGACAGAGCAACAGGCAACAAGGAAGTATATGTAAGAAACTGCAATATTCTGCATATTGATGTTGACGCTGCTGAAATTGATAAAAATATAACAAGTCAGCTGGGAATCAATGGCGACGTAAAGGAAACCTTAAGAAAGCTT
>NZ_JBJFHN010000097.1:0-2071 GCF_051893655.1 Porcipelethomonas sp.
AAGCCCTAAAAGCTGCACTCATCTTGATGGGAGCTTTCTTAAAATAAATGTTTCCTTTCAAATAAATTGTCGAGCCTTATTTATAAGAACTCATAAAATTAAGTTACGTCTGAAACTACTTGCCTTTTAAGTCGAGAATAATTAGTTCAGAAGCAAAATGACGGATAAAGTTTTTTCTTTGTTTTACTTTCTTTTCACATGAAAAGAAAGTAATTAAGCATTTCTTTGTTACTTTCTTGATGCTTCAAGAAAGTAAATAACAAAAAAATTTGGATACGCTTTTATAAAGCGAATATCTGTAAAGAAATATACGATAAAAAATTCTTTGTTACTTTCTTGATGCTTCAGGAAAGTAAGGAAATCTATAAAAGTAAGATTAAAAAAGTCGAAAAAGGTCTTGACAAATTGCTAAAAAAATAGTATCATTATAAGAAATAGTATAAATAATAAATGTAAGTCAGCTTTAATTTTTTTGAAAAAATTTAGCTGCTTTCTTCATATATTAAGGAGGATTTTATGCTGAATGATAATAAATTTGCAAAAGAGGGGTTAACTTTTGATGATGTTCTTCTGATTCCGGGAAAATCAGATGTAACACCTAATATGATTAATCTGGAGTCAAGACTGGCTGGTAATATTGTCCTGAAAACTCCGATTATGACTGCTGCTATGGATACAGTAACAGAGGCTAAAATGGCTATCGCTATCGCCAGAGAAGGCGGTATAGGAATAATCCACAAAAACATGACTATTGAACAGCAGGCAGATGAGGTCGACAAGGTAAAACGCTCTGAAAACGGCGTTATTGTAAATCCGTTTTCTCTTACTGCTGACAGATATGTTTACGATGCGGACGAGCTTATGGGTAAATATAAAATTTCCGGAGTCCCTATTGTTGACGGAACCGGCAAGCTCGTTGGTATCATTACAAACAGAGATATGCGCTTTATAGCCGATTACAATACTAAAATAGGAGATGTAATGACTAAGGATAATCTTATTACTGCTCCTATCGGTACAACTCTTGAACAGGCTCAGGAAATTCTTCGTGCTCATAAAATTGAAAAGCTTCCCCTTGTTGATGAAAATGGTTATCTTAAAGGTCTTATTACTATTAAGGATATCGAAAAAGCTATTCAGTATCCTAATTCTGCAAGAGATAAAAGCGGTCGTCTTCTTTGCGGTGCGGCAATCGGTGTAACTTCTGATGTACTTGAAAGAGCCAGTGCATTAATTGATGCTCAGGCGGATGTTCTGGTACTGGATTCTGCACATGGTCATTCAAAAAATATTATGGAATGTGTTAAAAAGGTTAAGGCGGCTTTCCCAAATACTCCTGTTATTGCAGGAAATATTGCAACTGCTGAAGCTGCTGAGGATCTTATCGCTGCCGGTGCAGACTGCTTAAAGGTTGGTATCGGTCCTGGTTCTATCTGTACAACTCGTGTTGTTGCAGGTATCGGTGTTCCTCAGATTACTGCGGTTTATGATGTCGCTAAAGTCGCTCAGAAGCATAATATTCCTGTTATTGCAGACGGTGGTATTAAATATTCAGGCGATATTGTAAAGGCTCTCGCAGCCGGTGCAAATGTGGTTATGCTGGGTTCTCTTCTTGCTGGCTGTGAAGAGGCTCCGGGTGATACTGAAATTTTCCAGGGACGTTCATTTAAGGTCTACAGAGGTATGGGCAGCTTAGGCGCTATGGCTTGTGGCTCTAAGGACAGATACTTCCAGGAAGGTGCTAAAAAGCTTGTCCCTGAAGGCGTTGAAGGACGTGTTCCGTTTAAAGGTTCTGTTGCAGATACTATATTCCAACTTGTGGGCGGTATCAGATCTGGTATGGGTTACTGCGGATGCGTTGATATTCCGACTCTTCATGAACGTTCACAGTTCGTAAGAATTACAGGTGCGGGTCTTAAGGAAAGCCATCCTCATGATATTTATATCACTAAGGAAGCTCCTAACTACTCTGCACAGATTTAAAATTTAAAAATCCCCTGATCACAAATCAGGGGATTTCAGACTGTAGAAAAACCCCATATTCGATGCCGAATATGGGGTAAAATTTTAA
>NZ_JBJFHN010000098.1:0-9688 GCF_051893655.1 Porcipelethomonas sp.
GGAGATCGTAAATTTTCACGCCATCAGATGAAAGCTTTGCAATTTCATTATGTTCAAGAAGATAATAATTTTTGGTATATTTTAAAATAGCCGGTACATCAGAAGCTATAAAGCTTTCGTTTTCGCCTACCCCGACTATCAGAGGACTTTCACAGCGAACGGCATAAACAGTATCCTTAAAATCAGCAAAGACTATTCCCAGAGCAAATGAACCCTCAAGCTCATGCATAACCTTAATAATAGTATCCAGCGGATTTCCGTCATAGTAATAATCCAGAAGCTGAGCCACGACTTCAGTATCCGTTTCACTTTGGAAAACCCTGCCCTGTGCAAGAAGGAAATCCTTGAGGGGCTTGTAGTTTTCAATAATTCCGTTATGTACTATTGTAACTCTCTTTCCGCTGTGAGGATGGGAATTGATATCAGATGGTTCTCCGTGAGTCGCCCATCTTGTATGACCGATTCCGGCATGACCTTCCGGACGTCCGGTTTCCTCCATTTTATGTTCAAGATCTTTAAGGCGGCCTTTTGACTTGGCAACCTTGATTTCGCCTTTTTCAAATACGGCTATCCCCGCCGAATCATATCCTCTGTATTCAAGCTTTGAAAGGGCGTCAATTAAAACGTCAGTACAGTCCCTTGAACCTACATAGCCTACTATTCCGCACATAAACAAATGTGATCCGTCTGAAGTTTTTGTAAAGTACAGGTAAACATTTCAGACAAATCTACTCCTTTCAATTTGTTAAACCTAATATATTATATCATAGCAAGGTGAAAATTGCAACAGATTCAAACTTTATAAAATGAGAAATGTGTGAAAAACATCTAAAAACTTATAGATTTCGCCTGTATTCTTCGGTCTTTATTTCAGCCGTTCACTGTCCGGTCAATACTGAATATCGCAGTTTTCTGAAAAAGCTTGAAAATTTTACGGAATTGAGTTATAATAGTGAATATATGAAAAACTCAAGGAGGAACAATTATGTCAAAAAAACCATATTACATTACAACTCCGATTTACTATCCGTCGGGAAACCCCCATATCGGACACTGTTACACAACAGTAGCCTGCGATTCTATCGCCCGTTACAGACGAATGCAGGGCTATGACGTAATGTTTCTTACCGGTACGGACGAGCATGGTCTTAAAATTGAGCAGAAGGCTAAGGAAGCCGGAATTACTCCGAAAGAATATGTTGATGAAATAGTCAAGACTTTCAAAAAGCTCTGGAGCTTTATGAACATAAGCTATGACAGATATATCAGAACCACTGACGATTATCATGTTGAAACAGTACAGAAGATTTTTAAGGAGCTTTACGATAAGGGATACATCTACAAGGGTGAATATTCAGGCAAGTACTGTACCCCGTGCGAAAGTTTCTGGACTGATTCCCAGCTTGTTGACGGAAAATGTCCTGAATGCGGAAGAGATGTAATCGAGGCGAAGGAAGAAGCTTACTTCTTTAAAATGTCACCATTTGCGGACAGAATTGAAAAGCTGCTGACTGAGACTGACTTTCTTCAGCCAAAAACCCGTGCGGTAGAGCTTGTAAACAACTTCATAAAACCGGGACTTGAAGACCTGTGTGTTTCAAGAACGAGCTTTACATGGGGTATTCCTGTAACATTCGATGAAAAGCACGTGGTTTATGTGTGGATTGATGCACTTTCAAACTATATTTCAGCTCTGGGCTACAAAAATGAATCTTTTGACGATTTTGAAAAATACTGGCCTGCGGATGTCCACATGGTTGCCAAAGATATAATGCGTTTCCACGCTATTATATGGCCGGCAATGCTTATGGCTCTTGATCTGCCGCTGCCGAAGCATCTTGCAGTACACGGCTGGATCACTTTCAACGGTCAGAAAATGAGCAAGTCAATCGGAAACGTGGTTGATCCTTTCGTACTGGGAGAACGTTACGGTGCTGACGCAATCCGCTATCACATTCTGCGTGAAATGGCTCTGGGTGCGGACAGTTCTTTCTCAAATGAGATCATGATAAACCGTATCAACTCCGACCTTGCAAACGGATTCGGAAATCTTGTTTCAAGAACCGTTGCCATGGTCATAAAGTATTTTGACGGCACTCTTCCCACAGAAAAAGCTGCCGGAGAGTTCGATGATGATCTTATCGCACAGGCAACCGGACTTCGTGCCAAAGTTGACGATTTTATGGACAAGACACAGCTTCAGAATGCTCTTGCGGAAATTTTCAAGGTAGTGTCCCGTGCAAACAAGTATATTGACGAAACTGCTCCGTGGGTACTGGCAAAGGACGAGGCAAATAAATCAAGACTTGCCGCAGTACTTTACAATCTCCTTGAAACGATAAGAATAACTTCAACACTTCTGAGTGCATTCATGCCGTCAACAATGCCTGAGGTATGGGAACAGATAGGTGCAGCCAGTAAAGATGTAACATATGAAAATGCCGGAAAATTCGGAGTATTGCCGGCAGATGTTACAGTTAAAAAGGGACGTGTTCTCTTCCCGAGAATTGATGCTGAAAAGGAAATTGACGAACTTAACAAGCTCATTGAAGAACAGATGGCAAAGGCTAAAAAGCCTCAGGAAAAAATAGAGCTTGCGCCTGAAATTTCCATTGACGAATTTTTCAAATCAGAGCTCAGAGCCGCAAAAGTCAAAGCATGCGAAAAGGTCAAAAAATCAAAGAAGCTTCTTAAATTGCAGCTGGACGACGGCATGGGTGGAAGACAGGTTGTTTCCGGTATTGCACAGTCTTACAGTCCTGAAGATTTAATCGGAAAAACAGTTATTCTTGTGGCAAATCTTAAGCCTGCAAAGCTTTGTGGAGAAGAAAGCATGGGTATGATTTGTGCCTGTGATATGCCAAACGGCAGTATTAAAGTGGTATTCCTTGATGATGATGTTCCGGCTGGAACTAAGATAAGATAAAGATTTTTTAATAGCTTGAAAACCTCCCTTCAACCGGGGAGGTTTCATTATAACAGTATAAAAGCAAAAAAGACGCCCTCACCTGAGAGCGTCTTTTTATATCGGGTTAAACCGTTAATTAGTCTGTAGCAGTATCCAGACCGGTTACTGTGAATGTGATTTCGATATACTGATTTACAGTTGTACCAGATGGAAGTACATTATCACCGCTGAATCCATTGATATAAACTGTTGTTCCTGCATTTGATTCATTTGCATTACCATTATTATCAACCTGTAGTGTCTTTCCATCAGCCAGTGTTGCTTCTTCTCCATCAATAATCAAACTATCAATTGTAACTGATAAGTCAGGATAGTAATTTGGTGTAAGTGTTGTTGAAGTATCGCTTGTTCCAAAGAGACGAACACCCAGATACTGAATAACTGATTCATTATTTACTGCAAGTCTTACAGTATATGTTCCGTCACCATTAATTTCAGGTACCAGGTTACCTGTTGTATTTTCAGCAATTGCCTCATAACCGCTCTGCTGCCAGATATAATTAGATCCAATTACACCTACAATACCAGCTCTGTTAACATCTGTACCTGCAATTGAATTTGTACTCAGGTCAACAGTTGTTGAAACTGCTTCTGTTGTTACTGCTGAAACAGAAGTTTCTGAATCTGAAGTTGTTGTAACTTCTGATACTGTTGTTTCTGCATCAGTTGTGGTAACTTCAACAAGAGTTGTAGTAGTTGCTTCTGTTGTTTCTGCATCAGTTGTTGTAACTTCAACAAGAGTTGTAGTAATTGCTTCTGTTGTTTCTGCACCAGTTGTTGTAACTTCAACAAGAGTTGTAGTAGATTCTTCTGTAGTTTCAACCGGATCAGTTACTGTTGTAACAGTTGTTTCAGCTTCTGTTGTTTCAACAGGATCAGTTACTGTTGTAACAGTTGTTTCAGCTTCTGTTTTAATATCGCCGTCATTGTTGACATCGCCCATATAATCTGCTGCGGATGCACTAAAAACAGACATCATGGAAATCACGGCAGCGGATATCAAAGCTGCCATACCTTTGAATTTCTTCATAAAGCTTATCACCCTTTCTAAAATTTAAGTCTATTAAAAATTAACTTTTCTACAAAATTTATTATAACACACCGTTTTTTCAATGTCAATAATGCATATTCCAAGCAGTGTATTTTTGTTGAATATGTATAAAAATATTTTTTACAAGTAATTTTAAATTTTAATTATTAATTGATCTTTGCTAAAATTTCACGCCTGATTAGAAAATATTTTCAGCATAATAATTAAAGGGAATGTCCATAAAAAGCATTCCCTTTTGTGAAATATTTTATTTCCAGAATTCAAATAAGCGTTCAAAAGCCATAAATGACGCCTTTTGCGATGCCGGCATATTTACCGTTAATATCCAGCTGTAGGACTGAGCCGCACACAGAACAAAACATACTACCAAACTTGCAGTCATAAGCTTGTTTAAAATTGACTTTACTGCCCCATTTGCTTTATCAAACATTATAAATGCGATTGCCAGCGCACCCGTAAGCAACTGCCATGCCACATCAACAGAATATCTTGCAGCATAACCGCTTTCCCATACGGAGCACATTATAATAAATGGTATCACAATGCATGTAACCAATATAATAACTGAATAAAGCCTTTTGTAATCTCCATTGGATTTGCGGTAAGCCTTTAAGCCGTATCCATAGGAAAGAACAGGCAATGCTTTCCAGATTAGTCCGATAGCGGAATATGTTGCTATGAAATAGTATCCCTGAGGATTGAAGGTTTCAACCGTATTACCGATAAAGAACGGCATATCAGGAGCAAAATCAGGAATTGCCAGCAGAAAATTATACAGACCGACAAGGACAAAGTGTGTGTGATACTGGGACTGTGTAAAGTCATTTATTGTCAGCGAATATTGTATTCCGAAATCAAAGAACGAATCAAATCTCGCATAATTGTAAACCATCTGGACTCCGCCTATTACCGCAAATGGTACAAGTGCGCAAAGCAGATAAGGCAGATAATGTTTAAATGACGGTTTTACGCTGTTTTTTGCAGTATACTGGGAACGCATTTTTCTCAGTCCGCCCCAGATAAATAAGAATGCCGCAAAGCAGTAAAGCACAAGAGTCGGACGGCAGAGAACGCCCAGTCCCAGCATTACTGAAGAAAGGCAGACACGCCATTTTATTATTTTTCCGTCTCCTAAAACATTTGAAGACATAAGCAGAAACGCTCCGCAGGTTACACACGCAAAGCCTGCCGACTGAGCAATCTCATAGAAATTAGGAGTATTATAGCAAAGCCAGATACCCGTTATAAGCTGCATCATTATAAGTCCGGAAATTATCAGAGAAGACCTGACATTTCTGAAAAATTTATTTGTAAAGGACATGTAGAATTTTGAAAGGAAGAAGATTCCCAATGCACCAAAAAGCCATATTGCCCACACCGACGGGAAATAATAGCCGGTAATCTTGTGGAAAGGCAGAAACAGCAGTACAACAGGAGCTATTCCATAGTATGAATAATATTTTCCGTCATAGAGAACGTGATCCCATGCATAATTTATTCCGCTTCGCTGACTGTTATCATAAGGATTTTCCAAAGCCAGAAGCTCCGGCTCCGGTTCTCTCAGAAGAGAAACCTGTCCATTTTCAAATGCATCTACAATTTCCTGAGTTATCTGATTTCCAGTTTCCATAGTAAAATCCTTTTTCAGGCTGTGGTCAGGATCAGAATAGCGATAGCAGTTTGTAATAACAAGAGATAAAATAATAAATATTCCGGTTAATGAATATGCAAGTGTTTTTGTAAGAATACTGTTATCCTTAAATGATTTTCTGAATGCCGGGGAGAAAACGAGGATATATATTCCTATACTTCCCAAAAGCATTAAAAAGAATCTCAGGAATGAAAAATGAATAAAGACAGGTATATTAACAGCGATTCTTCCGATAGTTATTACGTCCCCGTCATCGGCACTGAAATCAAGTTTGAGGTCATACGTATTTCCGGAAAAATTGCATACAACAGTCTGGCTTCGTTCATTGGAGTTTATAACCTCAGCCATGGCGCATCCGGTACGGTAGCCGTTTTTATTCGTATCATCAGAGAAGGAGATACTATAAGTAACCGCCGGATTGTTAAGAGATTCCGATTCAATAGTAAGAGTTCCCACAGGCATATTAAGATTTTTAAATTCAATGGACGCATTTCCTGACTGTACAGTTTTTGAAGATGACGTGTCAAAATTTTCAGTTACAGCATTTGCGGTATCCAGCTGTACAGGACTGTAATTTCCGAAAAGCAGATGAAATGAATTCATATTAAAAATCATAATTTCAATAAGTGTACAGACCATCATGGAACGAGCCGCAAATTTTATAAGACCGCTGCATCTTTCAGGACTGTACTTTTTTCTTAAGAAAGCTCCCGCCCCGGAAATAAATCCTGAAACAGCGAATATCAGGGGCATTAAGCTTACGCCTCCGAAATCCAGCACTCCGGACAAATCCAGTATTGCCAGTATTATAAGGAGCAGTTCTGCTCCGATTACAGAAAGTCCGTAAGCCTTCTTATTTTTTGTCATAAATTCAGGAATTTTATGTGAAGTATAAGAAAATACAAATATTAATATATAAGCGAAAGCCAGAAGGCTTAAAATAAATCCTGCTTCATCAAAACCCATAATAATCTCCGTTTCTGCCCGATTCACCGGCAATTTGTTTAAAAAGTATATTTATATTATAAATTAACAAGAAACATTTGTCAACCATCTTTGACTTTCATGAACAAAAAACAATACCTCTCCGAAGAGGATCGGAGAGGTATGTAAATAAAGAAGAAGGAAAAAGCTGTATAATAGCTTTTGGAATTGTTATTATTTAAAATATCTGTTAAGAAGACCTTCAAAAGCACATCCGTGTCTTGCTTCGTCCTTAGCCATTTCATGAACAGTATCGTGAATAGCGTCAAGGTTAAGCTCTTTTGCCTTTGCAGCAAGTTTTTTCTTGCCTTCGCATGCACCGTTTTCAGCCATTACTCTTAACTCAAGATTTTTCTTTGTTGAGTCTGTTACAACTTCGCCGAGAAGTTCAGCAAATTTTGCAGCATGTTCAGCTTCTTCATATGCTGCCTTTTCATAGTAAAGACCAACTTCAGGGTAACCTTCTCTGTGTGCAACTCTTGCCATTGCAAGATACATGCCTACTTCTGTGCATTCACCGGTAAAGTTCTGTCTTAATCCTTCAATAATTTCAGGATCAACATCCTTTGCTACGCCAACAACATGCTCATCAGCCCATGCCAGACCTTCAGAAGGAGCTTCTGTGAACTTTGAAGCCGGAGCTTTACACTGTGGACATACATCAGGTGCCTTTTCGCCTTCGTAAACATAACCGCATACAGAACATACAAATTTTTTCATTATTTATCCTCCAATAATATAATTTTTCAAATCAAAAACAAAAGTTTCCCTTTGCTTTCCATACTTATTATAAACTATAGAAGGATTTTTGTCAATGATTTTTTATAAAAATTCACAAAGTTTTCACATTTCATATGTGAATTGTGCAATATAAAACAGTAATCGTTATCGTTTAGTCACTCGAAAGGAAAAAGGCGTAAAAACGCCCTTTTCAGTTTAAATATATTATGTGATGATTAGGGAAAGCTGATTTTTTACTTAATAATATCGTCCCAGCTTACGTCCTCGACGCTCTTCCTGGACAAATATCTGGAAACTGCTGCTGCATCATTAATAGCGAGCTTATCGTCTTCATTTACGTTGCCGAAGAATTTACCTTCATCAGTGTCAATAACCTCTTCGCCCTTAAAGCTGCTTGCACAATGTCTTGCAATTGTAGCCGCATCTCTTACATTAACCTTACCGTCGCCGTCAACATCACCTCTGAGACCTGGTTTCTGTTCAAGCAGATTACCTGTTTTATCATCGTATTTTTCAAATACCATGTAATCAGGGCGTCTCTTTGTTTCTTCAAGAACTTCAATTGTGCCGTCATATGATTCATAATTTTCATAATCAGAATCAAATGTTGAGAATGTTCTGATTTCACTGAACTTAACGTCATAAATCTGACCTGTTTCAGCATCATCAGGAACAGTAAACTGTAAAGTTACAACCGGCTTATTATCCTTGTATGCTTCAGAGCCGTATCCTATAAGTGCTACATAATTATCAAATGTATCACAAGCATTTGCGCCTATAACTCTTTCGAGCTTAAGTGCAGGATCATATTCAACAAGAAGATCATAAGCTGCACATGTATTATTTGTTTCCATAGACAATGTAACTGATGCCATTTTTCCTGCTACTGCCTGAGCATCAGAAAGTTCAATAGATTCAACAGAAACTATATCATTTTTCTTGCTTCTTTTTACTGTTCTTGGTGCAGCTTCCTTAGCTGATACCATTGTGCCGTTTGCTGCCGCTGCCATAACTGCTGTTGCCAAAATAGCGGATGCCTTCATAATAGTGTTCTTTTTCATAACATTTCCTTCTTTCTCAAATTATCAGGCAACCCTATTTTTCTTTAAGGATGTAATAAAAATCGACCTGCATTCAATAAACGCCGGCCGTTCAGAAAATAACAGTTTATTTTTCTCCTGTTAAATGCAACCGGCTGTCATACCATTACGGTTTAGACCCTTAGCTTTGCGTCCTTACTTTTCAATAAGTTTGCCAAATATTAAATTTATGTTTTAATCGTTTAAGTTTAATCTTAATTCCTCTTCCGTATCTCTTACTGTAATCACATTATACCATGGGAAATTATTCCTGTCAAGGGGTTTTTATCAAGTTTGTATAAATAACCCACAAATTGTTTAATTGATTGTGCGTTTTAAACAATTATCCGTATTTTCTTCACCTAAAACCTTTAAGATAGGATAAGAATGATCATATTTTTTTACAATATCGGGGTTTTCAAGGGCATATTTATATATCTTTTCTCCCAGTCCATTTTCAACAAATTCAACAAGTTCCCTAAGCGGACGGTTGTATAATTCTCCGCACACCGGACAGATACTGATGACCCACGTTCCATTCAGATCCATTATTCTATAAGGCCAGATACTACAGTCAAACGGCTTTTTATCTCCCAGTATGCAGCCCTTTTCCTTATCAAGTGCCGGACAGAAAAACAGTTCATCCCCTTCAAGTCTGCCTGCCTTAACTATAAAAGCACCGTCTTTTTCTGTAAATTCAGTATCCGGTCTGAGCCTTGACAGTTCCTTTGCTGTATCACTGTTCATAACCGGCATTTCCCATATATCTGTTTTGTCAAAGCCGCAGCAGATTCTGCACTCTCTGCATGATTTGTTTTCTAACAATCCTTTAAGCATTTTATGTAATTCTCCCTTCACTTACTGTCATATTCGTATTATCTTTATTATAAGAGGGGGACGCTTTGCAAATGAAAGCATCCCTTGATTTACTTAAAAATTAATTTTTCTGCAAAATCCTATTATTGTTTTGCACGCATTTTTGCACGCTGTGTATTGCTTAAGATTCTTTTTCTGATACGGATATTTTCAGGAGTTACTTCCAGAAGCTCATCGTCTGCCAGAAATTCCAGACTGTCCTCAAGACTCAGGCGTCTTGGCGGCACAAGTCTTAAAGCATCGTCCGAACCGCTTGCACGGGTATTAGTAAGATGTTTTTTCTTGCATACGTTAACTACCAGATCCTCTGATTTCGGAGAAGCTCCTACAATCATTCC